>NZ_JAKZKV010000012.1 GCF_022808675.1 Parabacteroides sp. FAFU027 | reverse complement strand
TATGTTATAATGATAAATAAAGAAATTTAGGTGGTTATAGCATCGGGGTTCCACCTCTTCCCATTCCGAACAGAGAAGTTAAGCCCGATCACGCCGATGGTACTGCGCAAGTGGGAGAGTAGGTAGCCGCCTTTTAAGAAACCCTCATCAGGAAACTGGTGAGGGTTTTGTCATTTTAGGGATTGAGGGATAGAATTGAAGGAATGATTTAAAACGGATGCGCAGAAAAAATAATTTACTGCGCATCCGTTTTATTTTCCTGCGCAGAGGATTTTCTATCAGTAGCACTGCAGGCGAGAGGGATAGAAGCGGAGAGCTTCCCGGACTTGTATTTCAGGACGGGAACTCGCAGCGGATAGCCCGACACGCAGGGGTTCGCCCTGAATTTAAAATAAGGGCATTTGTATTATCTGGAAATAAAAAAGGATGCCTTCTGAGCATCCTAATTGGTGGAGATTACCGGACTCGAACCGGTCACCTCGACACTGCCAGTGTCGCGCTCTAGCCAGATGAGCTAAACCCCCCCTTTACGTATGACAAAAGTAGATAAAAAAATCAATCTGCAAAAGGATTTGGGGCTTATTTTGTAACTTTGTTTGCTATTAATTCAAAGACAATCGGAAATGGTAAATCAAGTAGAATTTAATCTCCGTCAGAAGCGTCGGGGAGTCCATTTGATCACGGATGAAGTGATTCAGGCTTTGCCGGAGCTTCCTTTAACCGGGATACTTCATTTGTTTATCAAACATACCTCTGCAGCACTTTCGATTAATGAAAATGCGGATCCTTCGGTTCGTGAGGATATGAACCGGATATTCGACCATGTGGTGCCAGAAAATCAATATTACTTTACACATACATTGGAAGGAGATGATGATATGCCGGCTCATGCCAAAGCGACATTTGTGGGTAGCAATATTACAATTCCCATTTCAAGAGGCCGTCTTAATTTAGGAACATGGCAGGGTATTTACCTGTGTGAGTTTAGGAATTACGGTGGTAGTCGGAGGATTGTAGCAACTATTATGGGTTAATCTACAACAACAAATACGGACACAACTATGATTATTTTTAATACAACATATTGTATTGACCATTCAGTAATTCAGGCCGGCCTGATTTGGATCAAAGAGAATTACATTCCAAAAGCTATGGATTCGGGGCAAATTCATACGCCACGACTTTCTAAAATTTTGAGTGATGAAACGGAGGGAATTAATTACTCACTTCAATTCTTGGTTAACAGTATAGAAGAATTGGAGATCTGGTATCAATCGACCGGAGATTTGCTGCATCAGGATATGGTAGGTCGTTTCGGGGACAAGATGCTTGGTTTCTCAACATTGCTTGAGGAGGTTGATCTCGCATGAAAGACCGAATCATTCTTGGGATTGACCCGGGAACTACTATCATGGGGTATGGCATTTTGAAGATAATAGGAAATAAGCCCGAGCTTGTAGCTATGGGGGTTTTACATCTTGATAAATTCAGTGACCATTACTTGAAGTTAAAGCGAATTTTCGAACGAGTTGTTGCCCTGATTGACCAGTATCATCCGGATGAATTGGCTATTGAGGCCCCTTTCTTTGGTAAGAATGTGCAATCAATGCTTAAGCTTGGACGTGCACAAGGAGTAGCGATGTCGGCAGCGCTTTCACGTGATTTGCCTATTGTGGAATATGCTCCTTTGAAAATAAAGATGTCGATAACCGGTAACGGTAAAGCCTCGAAAGAGCAAGTTGCTGATATGCTGAAGCGTATTTTGAAAATTCCTGAAGAAAATATGCTGCCGCAGTTAGATGCAACGGACGGACTGGCAGCTGCATTATGCCACTATTATCAGACAAACAATCCGTTGGCAGAAAAGAAATATACAAGTTGGAAGGATTTTATCAATAAGAATCCGAAAGCAGTAAAAAACAGCCGGTAATCATCGTGATAACCGGCTGTTTCATATTACCAAAAGGTCTTAATCTCTTCCGGAATATATCCGCTGCGGATTCGCCATTCCTGTGGGTAAAGATTATTTGCACGATTCCCCAGGTTTTTAACCCAGCCTAGAGGTGTGTTTTTGAAAGTAAGCAAAACAAATCCTTTCGGACAATCTTCAGAAAGCTCAATAGCTTCTTTTCTCAGGTAAAAAATTGCCATATTTAATTCGATTTCGACACAGGTAAAGTTGTCCCTGTTGAGTGCATAGCTTAAAGCCAGACTTTGTTGCGGGATCATATCTTTACCTTTTATCTCAGCCAGGGTAATTCCGCTATGTAATACATTTAGTCTGGATTTGAGTAGTTTAAACTCGTTGTCGTATTGTTGTGAATGCGCCTTAAGAAGATTTCCGTCCACATAAAAGTTGAATTCTGGATTGTCTTTTATCCATTTTTTGGCAGGTTCAGGAAATTTTACCTCCTCTTTGGTTCTCTTTTTATCTTTTGATTTCTCCTTGACGGAATATCTTTCGCCTTCAGTTTTTTGAAGGACTGACAGAAAGAATCCTTCACCGGTAGTGCGGTGAGGCATGAACCGATAAACAGGATTAGCTCCTTCAAAAGCTTGCTGTATTTTCCATTCTTTATCCATAGATACAGAGACTGGTTGAGCATCCAAATGGTCAATGCAATATTGCACATTGCGCTCGTTCTCTTCCAGATTGTAGGTACAGGTGCTATAAATCAACAAGCCGCCGGGACGTAGTGCTTCCCAAATATTTTCCAAAATCTCTTGTTGGCGTGAAGCACAAAGATTAACATTGGAAACAGACCATTCGTCGATTGCCCCCGGATCTTTACGGAACATACCTTCACCCGAGCAAGGTGCATCAACCACGATAATATCGAAGAAGTGAGTCAGTTCTCCGATTTCCTCAGGAGAATTATTGGTGACGATGCAATTAGGATAACCCCACTTTGTGATATTCTCAGCAAGAATCCAGGCCCGGTTTCGTATGATTTCGTTTGAAACCAACAGGCTGTTTTCAGGTAATGAACTGATGATATCTGTTGATTTTCCCCCAGGCGCTGCACAAAGGTCAAGTACCCTGACCGGTTCGCTTACCAACTCCCGGATTACCTTTCCGGTAAACATGGAAGATGCTTCCTGCACGTAATAGACGCCGGCATGAAACAAAGGGTCAAAAGTGAAGCTTGGGCGGTCATTCAGATAATACCCGTATGAGCTCCAGGGTACTGGTGGGTATGGTAGTTTAATATCTGTTTTGAGGGGATTCAGTCGAATGGAAACCGGAGAATCCTGTTTCAGTGATTCTTCAAATTCCTCATACTGAGAGGTCAATATTTGTCGCGTACGTTCGCGAAACTCTGACGGTAATTTCATTAGCGCTTTTGTCGGCAAAAATATCTATTTTTGCGTAAAAATCAATCTTATGCAACCATCTCTCTTTCTTATTCCGGTAACTTTAGGTGATACTCCGCTTGAAAATGTATTACCGGAACAAAACAAAGCCATCATCAAGCAGATTTCCTATTTTATTGTTGAGAATATTCGTACAGCCCGCCGCTTTTTGAAAAAGGCCTTGCCGGAAATAGAGATTGAATCGTTGACATTCTTCGAATTGAATAAACATACTTCTCCCAATGATATTGCCGGTTTTCTGGAGCCCATGAAAAAAGGGAATCATGTGGGCGTAATCTCGGAAGCAGGATGTCCTGCCATTGCCGATCCGGGTGCTGATGTCGTTGCTATTGCTCAATCCAATAAATATCATGTGGTGCCGTTGGTGGGTCCGTCATCTATCTTGCTTTCATTGATGGCTTCTGGCTTTAACGGACAGAGTTTTGCATTTTTGGGATATTTGCCGATAGACGCAGGTGCCCGCACAAAGGCGTTGAAGCAGATGGAGCAACGCATTTACTCAGAACATCAGACCCAGATATTTATAGAAACTCCATACCGGAATCACAAACTGATAGAAGAGCTTATTAAAAATTGCCGGCCACAGTCTAAGCTTTGTATTGCTGCAAATGTGACCTGTGATAATGAATTTATCCAGACCAAAGCGATAAGTGAGTGGAAAGGAAAAATTCCAGATTTGGCTAAAATACCCGCAATTTTTCTATTGTATAAGTAATTGTTTGGCGATTGAAAAGTCGTTTCTTTAGACGGAATTACCGTTAAAAGGACTGCCTTTTTGGTGAATTTGTTAAAACTGTAAATCTGCTACCATTTGAGCGGTAAATTGATTATTTTCGCTCTAAATAACCCTTTTAATGACATGAGTAAACGCTTTGGCAAGTCAAGGTTTTTATCCGCTTTTATTCTTATAGGCGATATACTTCTGATTAATTCCGTTTTTTTCTTTCTCTATTTTGTTGATTTTCTCCCATTAGAATTTCATCATGGTTCTATTTTCCGACAAATCATATTGTTGCTGAATGCAAGTTATGTTCCGGTGTTTTATATCATTCGTGAACAACATGCACAACGGGTATTTGAGATGGAGCGCATGATCCGACTGGCATTTTACTCAATATCGTTTCATTTCGTATTTTTCTATACCCTGATTAATTTTCTTTATTTGCCAAAATTACCTTTGCAGTTCCTTATTGCATATTACAGCGTTTTGTATGTGTTAATCTGTTTTTGGTGGGTTTCCGGTCGCGTATATCTGAAGAAAATGCGCTTAAAAGGACAAAACTATCGGGATATAATCATTCTCGGCGCTGGTAGAAATGGAGTGGAACTGGCTAAAACAATTCAAAAAGATCCGACTTTTGGCTATCGGCTTTTGGGGTATTTTGATGATAATACGGAGGTAAAGACCGGTAATATCCCTTTATTAGGTCGAATAGAAGACGTATATGGATATCTGGAAAATAGTAATGTGGATGAGATTTACTGTGCATTGCCCGATAGTCAGGGGGAACGAATCCTGAGGTTGCTGGATTTTTCAGAGCGTAAATTGGTCCGCTTTTATATTATTCCGGGTTATCATACTTATTTAAAACGTCGTATCGATATGCATACACTCAATGGTGTACCCTATTTCAGCTTGTTTCGGGAACCGCTTGAGAATGATTTGAACAGAGCGGTAAAGCGACTTTTTGATATTTTGTTTTCACTGATTGTTTTAATCTTTATTTTCCCATTTGCATATACGTTTGCCGCAATAGCCATTAAGTTATCCTCTCCGGGTCCTGTTTTTTTCAAGCAGATAAGAACCGGTTTGAAGGGAGAAGATTTCTTTTGTTATAAATTCCGGACAATGAAAGTAAATGGTGATGCCGACAAGCTTCAAGCGCAAAAGAACGATCCCCGTAAAACAAAAATTGGAGAGATTCTGCGTAAAACCAACATCGATGAGTTGCCGCAGTTCTTTAATGTGCTCAAAGGAGATATGTCAGTCGTGGGACCGCGTCCGCACATGCTGAAACATACGGAAGATTATTCAAGACTGATTGATAAGTATATGATTCGCCATTTAATCAAGCCGGGTATTACAGGCTGGGCACAGGTACGTGGTTTCAGAGGTGAGACCAAAGAACTTGAGCAGATGGAAGGTCGGGTGAATATGGACGTTTGGTACATCGAAAACTGGTCCATGTGGCTTGACATGAAGATTATTTTCCTGACTGTCTTCAATGTTTTTAAAGGCGAAAAGAACGCATATTGATTTTAATGTTTTGTAGAAAAGGGTTGACGGCTTCAACCCTTTTTGTATTTTTACCATATCAAATAGAATATCAGAATTAACCACATATACAGTGAAGAATAAGATAAGATTTGCCGTAATAGGTTGCGGGCATATCGGGAAAAGACATGCTGAAATGATTTCCCGAAATCCGGAAACCGAATTAGTCGCTCTTTGCGATATTAAACCCAAAGAAAAATTACAAATCGACCAATATAGTATCCCCTTTTATGCAGATTATAAATCGCTGTTATCTGCTTTACAAGGGATGACACCGGACATTCAATTGGTGGTGTCGGTTTGTACTCCAAATGGATTACATGCCGGTATTGCTATAGATGCGCTTAAGGCTGGCTGTCATGTGGTGATCGAAAAACCTATGGCACTAAGCGTTGACGATGCAGATCTGGTAATTCAAACTGCAAGGGAATGTAACCGGAAGGTATTTTGCGTTATGCAAAATCGTTATTCGCCACCGTCACAATGGTTGAAGGAAATAGTGGATAGTGGCATTCTGGGACGAATCTATCTGGTGCAGGTGAATTGCTTCTGGAACCGGGATGAACGTTATTATACCCCCGGAAACTGGCATGGAACTGCAGACCTGGATGGCGGCACCCTGTTTACCCAGTTTTCTCACTTTGTGGATATCTTGTATTGGCTGTTTGGTGATATCCAAAATATCCATGCCCGTTTTGATGATTTTAATCACGGTTCGTTGACTGATTTTGAAGATAGTGGACTGGTTACCTTTGACTTTGAACGTGGTGGGATGGGCTCTTTTCATTACTCAACATCTGTATGGAATAAGAATCTGGAGAGTAGCATGAACATTGTGGCCGAAAATGGCAGTGTGAAAGTCGGTGGTCAATATATGAATGAGGTGGAATATTGCCACATTAAAGATTATACAATGCCGGAGCTAGCGCCTACTAATCCGGGTAACGATTACGGGGCATACAAAGGCTCGGCTCAAAACCACCATTATGTGATTCAGAATGTGGTAGATGTTCTACATGACGGTGATGATATAACCACCAATGCTGAAGAGGGTAAAAGTGTCGTCAGTATTATTGAAAGGATTTATAGTCTTAAATAGCGAATATGAATAGTGATAAAATAATAAAAGCCGCGATTTTGCGGCTTTTCGTTTATTTGAGTTTGATGATAACTTGTGGTTTTTGTAAGGATTCATTCCAGCGTTTTATCGCATTAAAGAATGCAGGAGCAGTTTTTACTCCGAAAGTTTCCTTTTGTGCATATACAGTCATTCTGTAGTTAATCTGATTGTTGGCATCCGTTTTAAGTAAGAATAGGTAGTTCACTTTATCCTTAGCGGTTTTTACAATATATTGAGAAGGAATATCTACCGCAAGTCCGACCGTCTGTTTTCCATATTTGATGGTATCGTTTACCGGGAAATCGGTCCCCCACATAGCTACCCAGTTTTTGTTGTCTGTTTTCATCGTGTCAACCGGCATTTTTTGTACTCCGGTACAGAAAATCAAATCTTTTGCATCTCCTTTCGTAATGGTATTGTACACTTCTGCGTCACGATGTCCTGCGTAAAGAATATAGCGGGATTTCAAATCTATTTTACGGTTTTGATATTCCCAGTCAGTAACATTCATCTCTACAACGGTGCGAACCGGGCCGGTTGCTAGCACAAGTGCCTGACGGTTGCTTACCGGAGTGATGTGGATCGCTCTGTTTCCGTCCCATCCTTTCAAGGTTCCAATCCCAACACTACCACCCACTTTAAGAATGTCATCTCCAAAGCCTTTGGCTAACTGAGCATCGGTTGGGTACCATTGAGATTCTTCAACTTCCAGTTGCTTTTTATATTTACCATATAAGTCGATGGTCTGTTTTTGGTCAAAATAGATGCGATAAGCCATTAGTTCAGACTCAAAAGCCGGTCCATGGTGGTGAAGTTTGTTGTACAAATCTCCGGTAGGAGAGGATGCTTCAGTAACTTTCGATATTGATTTATCATCGTTTTTCATTAGAAGTTCAGCATACACACGAGCCTTGTATCTGTTATCCGGAAGTTTTACCGATGATGTCTTTAGGATAAAAGTTTTGGTTTCACCCGGTTTGAGGTTGGTTACGAAAGCCAACTCGTCAATAGTTCCATTTCTGTCAAGGTCATCACATTGAGAGGGAACCTCTTTTTTACCATCCCAAACGGTAATTCCTTTGATTTTGGCATTGTTTATTTTCAGAGCTACAGGGAAATCTGTTTCAGCCGTTTTTCCATTGTTTTTGATGATAACAGTTTGAGTTGACTCTTTGGAAATGATGTTCTGTGCCAACATCCCAGTTGCAGCATAAGCGCTAAATGCTGCTGCGAAGGTGAATAATATTCTTTTTTTCATTGTCATTAGGGTAAATAAAATCGGGAATAAAACAGGCGCAAGGTAATGACATTTTGGCATTTGACCAACGTGACGTTACTCTTTTTACTGTTTTATTCCCGATCGGAAGATCATTGGATTTTTATCTCTCGTTTATTTGCTTTTGCTGTGAAAGAAACGTTTTTGCTTTGAATGTTTTTGCCCTGGATGCGGATATTCTTATTTTTCAAACCATCCACGGAGACAGATTCGGTCAATTCCGGGCAACAAAAATTCTCTACTGACATATTTTTGACATTCTTCAATCTCAGAGCCGGACCATTTGTCGGGATTATCTTTACATTTTTCAGAAGAATCTGGTCAGATTCACAGAGTTCAGCTCCGGTATCACAAAGGATAGAGCTGTTTTCTACCCTGATGTTTTTGATGTTCATTTCCGGCAAACCGTTGAAGTACATAGCACGACGGGCTCCGCGACACACAATGTCTTTAATGAAGATATCTTTGAAAACCGGAGTCTCTTCGGTTACAGGTGTTGCTGTATCGGTATCAACTTTATCTCCATCTTCCAAAGCTTCCATGGCTGATTTGCCACCGTAGAACAGGTCGAAAAGTAAAGCTTCAGTCGGAATATCTGTCATCGAAATATTTGAGACATAGATGTTTTCAACAATGCCACCCCGGCCTCTTGTGCTTTTGAAACGAAGTCCGACATCGGTACCCAGAAAGCTGCAATTTTTCACCTGGATATTCTTTACACCACCAGACATTTCGCTGCCGACTACGAAGCCTCCATGTCCGTGAAAAACTGTACATCCTTCGACGATTACATTCTGACAAGGTTTTCCGCGCTTTCTACCGTCAGCATCTTTTCCCGACTTGATGCAGATAGCATCATCTCCGACATCGAATGTAGAATTGATTATCAGTGTGTTGGTGCAAGACTCAAGGTCAAGTCCGTCTCCATTTTGTGAGTACCAGGGATTACGGACAGTCAAATCCTTAAGGATAACGTTTTCACACATCAAAGGGTGAAGGTTCCAACCGGGAGAGTTTTGAAAGGTAACTCCTTCAAGCAGGACGTTTTTGCACTCAATAAAGCTGAACAATACCGGACGTAAGAAATCTTTTACAGTTTTTAGGCCATCAATGGATTGATCCTGAGGTACATTGAAATTGCCTTCGGTGCCTAAGTAACCTTTGTATGAACTTTCAGATGGAAACCAGTAATCTTTCTTATCGTTCAGGATGCCACCTTTTTTGAGCAGCTCTTTCCATTGGGTATTGGTCATTTTTTCCTTCTTAACCGGACGCCAGTTGTTTCCGTTACCATCGATTGTACCGGAACCTGTAATGGCTACATTCGTCAGGTTGCGACCCATAATCGGAGATTCGCAACGATAAGTTTCCAGTCCCTCGAAGGAGGTTTTAATTAATTTGTAGTCATCAAAATTACTGCTGAAAAGAATCACAGCGCCTTCGGCCAAATGCAGATTGATATTGCTTTTGAAATAAATCGGACCGGTGTACCAGATACCGCAGGGAACATTTAGCGTTCCACCACCTTTGCTCGATAATGCATCAATGGCAGAGGCGAATGCTTGTGTATTCAGCGTTTGTCCATCCCCTTTTCCTCCAAACGCGGTGATATTGACTTTGTTATCTGCAAATACAGGTCGGTTTACCTTTGCCATTTGGAAAGGTAGATTCTGATAAACACTGTCAAATTCATAGTTTACAGCATTTTGACTCCGGGCAGTTGATAATAAACCACAGGTGCAAAGTGCAAGTCCTAAACAAATCTTTTTCATCATATAATAAGTAGAAGTCTTATTCATCAGGAAAATCCTGATAAGTGCTTTTCGATTAAATTACTGTTCAAATTTCCGGTAGCTTATTTGTCAAAACGGAACCAGTCCACATCCATGTACCCGCCGTCGTTGCTCCATTTTGGACGTGTTACATAGAGTCCGATTTTAGCACCGATCCAGCGACCTTCTTTGGCTTTAAAGGTTTTCCCGATAGCTGTGAATTTTTTGTTGTCCAAGCTGTAAGAATAGTTACAGACACCGCCTTTGACCATTTTTACACGCAGATAAACCGTTTTGTCTTTTAAAGCAACCGATTCGTTGACTTTTTCAGCTGTGCCTTTATCAGAGTTGATGCACTCATTTTGAGATAGTAAAAGTCCTTTTTCTGTATTTTCAACAAACAAAGTTCCGTAATCGAATCCCATTATATTCATTCCAAATCGTTCGCCGGTGAATTTATTGCTTGGAAAAATGGTAATTTTAGTCGTTACTGTAAATTCTTCAGCCGGGAGTTTTTGCAAAAGCTGATTCGGGATATTCCAAAGGTTTTTATAGCCATCCGGAACGGGCACAGAGAACATACGAAGCACCCCATCTTCTGTCGCGTTGTATGCCCATGTTGGCTTTGAGTTGGCATGCCATTGCCACTGTAATCCCAGGTCCCGGCTATCAAATTCGTCGCTTTCAGCAGGAGTCATAACCGGATAAGTTTTACCCACATTGGGCTTTTTAAAGGTGGCAACAGGATCGCCGCAACCATCTCCGTCTTTATCAACTCCGATTACCGGCCAGTCTTTCACCCATTTCATCGGTTGAAGATGCACTACACGGCCATAAGGCTGATGTTCCTGAAAATGGATAAACCAATCTTCTCCGGTTTGAGTTGTAACCCAACCGCCCTGGTGAGGCCCATTGATGTCTGATTTACCCTGTGCCATCACGATTTTGGATTCATAAGGCCCAAATGGTGATTTAGAGCGCATTGCCAATTGCCATCCGGTAGGAACACCTCCGGCCGGGCAAAGAATATAGTAGTATCCGTTTCTTTTGTAGAATTTGGGACCTTCGATGGTTTCATTACCGGTTGCATGTCCGTCAAAAATGATTTTAGATTCTGCTAATACTTTCTTGCCATCCGATGAAAGCGGAGCAACGGCCAGGATACTTTTCAGTCCTGCGCGGCTTCCTGCAAAGCCATGTACGAGGTATGCCTTTCCATCTTCATCCCAGAGCGGGCAAGAATCAATGAATCCTTTTCCGGGTTTAACAAGGGTAAGTGTATCCCATGGGCCAGCAGGATTCTTGGCTTTTGTCATGTAAATTCCATAATCAGGGTCTCCGTAGTAAATGTAGAAATCACCATTATGAAAGCGAATACTGGGAGCCCACACCCCATTTCCGTGTTGGGGCTTATCGAAAACCTCTTCCGGAGTCTGTTTTAATACAGCAGCACCAATAATTTTCCAATTGACCAGATCTTTTGAATGAAGGATTTGTAATCCGGGTGCACTGTTAAAGCTGGATGAGGTCATATAGTAGTCGTCTTCTACACGGATAACATCGGGGTCAGAGTAGTCTGAATAAAGGATTGGATTCTGGTAGTTGCCATTTCCCTTATCGCTTACCCATACTTTTGATACATAGTTTTGGGCATTGACCATCGCCCCGGCTCCGCTTAAAAAGGCTAATAAGAAAATACTGATTTTGGTATTTATCATTATGATACAGATTTAATTGAATTTCGATGGGAACAAAATTACAGCCCAATAAAGAGTTTGGTGTGTATTATTTGGTAATTTATAGTGGATAAATTGACAAGAGAATTTGGGGTCATTGTATGTGGATAAATTGGTCGGATATTTTAGCCTTTTCTTTGCATAATAAAGCACAAAAGCGGCATTGAGATGTCTGTTTGACTCAATGCCGCTTTTGCGCTCAGTGTTATATTGCCGGTATTTTAATCAATACCTTGATAAAATGCTTTTAGAGAACCAATGGGTAGTTTAGCAGTTAATTGCATAGGGATGCGTCGTGCATCTTTGCTGATCCAGACCTCCATCACCTCTTTTTCTAATTTGTTTTTCTTCATATGTTCAAATATGATCGATAATTTATAAGTCGGGAAAACTTCGTCCTGGGGGCTTTTCATATTATCTTCCCCGTTATAGGTCACTTTGATATTGTATGGCTTATTGCCGGATACGATGACCATAGGAATCGTCTGGTTTTTCTTCATAGAAAGAATATCCAGGGTGCGGATGTAAGCAAAAATGCTCATCATATCATAGACCGGATTTCCATTATGGGTAAGGGTGGTGTCGTCGCGTTGAACCCCTTTTCTGAATATTTTTGCCCGTGTTTTTGTTTTCCCGTTATTGTAATAATAGTAGAGCTCATCTTTCGCATAATAATCTCCTTCATGGGAAATCTTAGTATAAAACAGGGGCTTGAGTTCTGGTGTTGTCAGGCAGATCAAGGTATCTCTCACCCTCATGAAATTATCAAAAAAGGAGGTAGTCTGGGCAGCCATCCTCATGCGTAGGGCTTTGTTGGATTGGTAAGTGGTTTCCTGCGTGGAGAAAGTAGCCTGAGCCGCTTTTTTCCAAATCAGTCCCCATTGATAGTAGAGGTTGTAACGGATATTTTCGCCTTTTAAAAGAGCAGTGTTTTGAGCATTGCTTTCAGCGAAAAGGTTGGCTGAAAAAAATATCAGCAACACATAGAGCGAGTATTTGTATTGAAAACGTTTCATAAACATTTCTGTTTGAATACAAATATAGTACAACTCAAGGTGTTGCTGATGGATTTGACGAAAATTATAGCAAATTGTGATTTGCTGATAAAGCATTTCGGGAAAACTGTTTGTTGATAGCGGGTCAGCGTTATTTTTTCCAAAACAGACTGATAAATTTATAGGCAATCCGGAACCATTTAAAGTAAGGGATTGTCGAAATGGCCTGTTTGGTAATCATGGACAAGTAGCCTATCCATCGGAAGATGTCAAGATAGTCATCGACCTGTCTTTTTATCTGCTCTTCCTGCTTGCGCATTTTGCCGAGCAACTTCAGTTTTTCTATCCGAAGCTCTTCGAGGCTGGAGAGGGAGGCGTATCTTGCGTTTGGGGTATCCGGCTTATTCATTTTCAATATTATTTGTTTCCTCAAAAAATATTCTGCAGAGGAGTTTGACGAATGGATTTATGATCCACCTCCTACGGAAAATGTAGATCAGGATAAGTAAGAAAATATAGCTTCCGCTGACAATCAGAATTCCCGGCAAAAGGCTTCCGAAGATATCTTGCGACCACCAGATAAACCCGAGGGAAAGATAGAACAATGCTCCTCCTAAAAGCAGTATAGCAAGCAGAATCAACATAATCGAAGAGAATATGCCGGTTAGCTTTTCTACCGTATCCAGTTTGAACAGTGCGATCTGCGATCTCAGGTAGTTTTGGGTATCCTCGAAAAACGATTCGCTTTGTGTCTCTTTTTCGCTCATAATTATTCGCCTAATGATGGTTCGTCGGGCATAGCCGGTTCGGCTTCCTGTTTCCCTCTCGACCAGATTCTACCCATGAGTTCGTCGAGTTCGGTTTCTTTGAGCATAATGCCTTTTTCTTTAAGCCATGCGGCCACTTTGCTCCGGAGCTCTTCGCCTTTATCGGTGGTTAACAGCAATGTGACTCCGGTAGCCAATGCTGCTCCGGCCAGAAAGGCCAGAACGCCGCTTACATCTTTTCTCATATCGGTAAAAGTTTAACGGTTAGTGTCTCACAAATTTAAACATTATATTTAGCAATACTGTTTTGATTGAATGAAATAATTTTCATACATTTACAATAGAAACCATTTAAAACTCCAAGCTATGGCAGAACAAGACGATTTATTTATGTATGATGATGAGGAATCCATCAAATTTATCCGGAATTACATCCCTCAGGAGCTGAAGGAAAAGTTTACCGATGATGACCTGGCCTATATCGTGGATCTGATTTACGAATACTATGATGAAAGCGGAGTATTTGATGCTGAAGATGATCAGGAAATTGATATTGACGAAGATGCATTAGTGTCATTCGTGGTGAAACAGGCTAAAAAAGACAAGGTGGGAGCTTATACCGCTGATGAGGTTATGTTTATCGTAAGAGGAGAACTTGAATATTGCGAATCCATAGGAATGTTTGAGTAAAAATTTGTACTTTTGCGGCTTAAAAGTCAGATAGTCAAATTGTCTATGAAAAAGGACTTTTTGACTATTCTTTTTTTTGTCCGGACTGATCTGTCAGAGATCTGAAAGCAAAACGTACAACGTAATACTTATAACATAAATGGCTAAAGAGTTAAAAGAATTGACCCCGCGTAGCGTGAGCTACTCGCAGTGGTATCAGGATCTGGTAATTAAAGCCGATTTGGCTGAAAATTCAGCTGTTCGCGGCTGTATGGTGATCAAGCCTTACGGATATGCAATCTGGGAAAAGATGCAACGTTACCTGGATGACATGTTCAAAGAAACCGGTCACGTAAATGCCTATTTCCCCCTGTTTATCCCTAAATCCTTCCTTAGTAAAGAAGCTGACCACGTAGAAGGTTTTGCAAAAGAGTGTGCCGTAGTAACGCATTATCGTTTGAAAAACTCTCCGGACGGTTCAGGTGTGGTGGTTGACCCCGAAGCTAAACTGGAAGAAGAGTTAATCGTTCGTCCTACCTCTGAAACCATCATTTGGAATACCTATAAAAACTGGATTCAATCCTACCGCGACCTTCCTATTCTTTGTAACCAATGGGCCAATGTGGTTCGCTGGGAAATGCGTACCCGCTTGTTCCTTCGTACCGCTGAGTTCTTGTGGCAGGAAGGTCACACGGCACATGCCACTCAGGAGGAGGCAGTAGCAGAGGCTCGTCAGATGCTTGAAGTGTATGCTAAATTCGCTGAAGAGTTTATGGCTGTACCTGTGCACAAAGGTGTAAAATCGGAAAGTGAACGTTTTGCCGGAGCAGTTGATACCTACACTATAGAAGCGATGATGCAGGATGGTAAAGCGCTTCAGTCGGGAACGTCACACTTCCTGGGGCAGAACTTTGCAAAAGCGTTTGATGTAACTTTTGCCTCTAAAGAGGGTAAACTAGACTATGTTTGGGCTACTTCATGGGGTGTTTCCACCCGTTTGATGGGTGCGTTGATTATGACACACTCGGATGATAACGGATTGGTGTTGCCTCCGAAACTCGCTCCGTTCCAGGTGGTAATTGTTCCTATCTACCGCAGTCAGGAGCAATTGGCTCAGATTGACGAGAAAGTGGTAGGCATTGTCGCTAAACTGAAAGCATTGGGTGTCAGCGTGAAATATGATAACTCTGATAATAAGAAGCCGGGCTGGAAATTTGCAGAATACGAATTGAAAGGTGTTCCGGTTCGTCTGGCAATGGGTGGCCGTGATCTGGAAAACAATACCGTAGAGGTGGCTCGTCGCGATACGCTGACCAAAGAGACCGTAACCTGCGATAATATTGAAAACTATATCAAGGATCTTTTGGTTGAAATTCAAAAGAACATTTATCAGAAAGCTTATGACTTCCGTGAAAAGACTACTCAAAAGGTAGAGACTTACGCTGAATTCAAAGAGAAGATTGAAGAAGGCGGATTCATCCTTGCACACTGGGACGGTACTGCCGAAACAGAAGCTTTGATTAAAGAAGAGACTAAAGCAACGATTCGTTGTATTCCTCTCGAAGGAGATAAAACTCCGGGCGTTTGTATGGTTACAGGTAAACCATCAGTACAACGCGTATTGTTTGCAAGAGCTTATTAATGCATAAAAGCGCATGTAGAGGAATCTATGTGCGCTTTTCCATTTGCCAACTAACAGAAAAATATTCACACACTACTAAATCACTATCTATTTATGAAAACAAAAATCTTGGTAACCGGTGGTACCGGGTACATTGGATCACACACAGTCGTTGAACTGCAAAATGCAGGTTACGATGTGGTAATCGTAGATAATCTATCCAACTCAAGCGCTGACGTGGTTGATGGAATTGAGCGCATTACCGGTATTCGTCCGGCTTTCGAGAAACTGGATTGTAATGATTTCGAAGGCATGAAAGCCATGTTTGCAAAATACGAAGGTATCAAAGGTATTATCCACTTTGCTGCAAGCAAAGCGGTAGGGGAGTCGGTGCAGAAACCGTTGCTGTACTACAGAAATAACTTTGTGTCATTGCTCAATCTGTTGGAGTTGATGCCTCAGTTTGGTGTGGAAGGTATCGTATTCTCTTCATCTTGTACTGTTTACGGTCAGCCTGATATTCTTCCTGTAACTGAGAACGCACCAATCAAACCGGCAATGTCTCCTTACGGAAATACCAAACAGGTTTGCGAGGAAATCATCAAAGATACCATCTACTCAGGAGTTCCTTACAAAAGCATCATCCTTCGTTACTTCAATCCGATCGGAGCGCACCCTTCAGTAGAAATCGGAGAGCTGCCTAACGGTGTGCCTCAAAACCTCATTCCTTTCGTAACCCAGACTGCAATCGGTGTACGTGAGAAACTGAGCGTTTACGGTGATGACTACAATACACCTGACGGTTCTTGTATCCGCGACTATATTAATGTGGTTGACTTGTCAAAAGCTCACGTAATTGCTGTTGACCGCATGTTGCAGGGTAAAACCAAACAAGACGTGGAAATCTTCAACCTGGGAACAGGTCGCGGATTGTCAGTATTGGAAATCCTAAAAACATTTGAACAGGTTAGCGGTGTTAAGCTGAACTACCAGGTCGTAGGCCGTCGTGACGGAGATATCGAACAGGTATGGGCTAACCCGGACTGGGCAAACAACGAACTGGGCTGGACTGCAAAAGAAACAGTGGAGGACACTCTGCTTTCTGCGTGGAAATGGCAATTGAAGCTCCGCGAAAAAGGAATCATGTAATTTGCCCCATTTTCTGTTATATACAAAGCTCCCGTTCATCAACTGATGTGCGGGCGTTTTTCTTTTCAGGCAACTTTATTCATCTTCAAGATGTTATAATAGAGTCATAATTTATGATAAATAGAGTTTCTACTAAATCTTTACCATTATGAAAAAGTTAAACATTACATGTCTCTTGTTATTGATTTGTGGATTTGCATTTGCTCAAAACCCATTATCCAAGGGTAAAAGCCAGCTTAATTTGGGGGTAGGGTTGTCGGAATGGAGTGTGCCTTTTTATATAGGTTTTGATTATGGAGTCGATAGAGATATTACCCTGGGGGCCGAATTGAGTTATCGACATTATGATAGATGGCCTGATAATTATTACAATCCTAATATCATTGGGATTTCAGGTAATGGAAACTATCACTTTAACCGTATTCTGAATATTCCGAGAAAGTGGGACTTATATGCCGGATTGAATCTGGGATTTTACATCTGGTCTTACCCTCATTATCATTATGCGGATAGTCATAGCTCAGGAGTGGGATTAGGTGCTCAGGTTGGCGGTAGATATTTTGTTTCTCAAAAAGTAGCTCTTAATCTTGAGTTTGGAGGCGGTAATGAGTTTAGTGGAGGTAAATTCGGCGTGACAATCAAGTTGTAATATAGGTTTGTTTTTATTGGTGAAAAATGCAAGTGTCGTCTGCTGAAACGTGGCGACACTTTTTTTATACTCCCGGAATTGAACTACTACCAGATCAAGTACCGTCCTTCCGTAAGAGTGATTAGCCTATAGCTGACAGAGGGGGGTAACAGAGTTGAAAAGAGCCTAATTAGATTAAACCCAGACAACTATTGCTGATCGGATTTGTTTAATGGTTGTTCGAAATTGAACGCAAAACAATTAACTTTGAAGGCCTATGAAAGTTACAAAAGTATGGCTCGATGAGAGTCTGGATAGTTGTATCGTGTGTGGGATGTGCGAATCTATTGCCCCCGAAGTATTTGAGGTGTCCGATAAAATGCATGTCATTGAAGGTGTTGATTACAGTTTGCATTCGGATGAAATAAAAGAGGCAGTAGATAGCTGTCCGACAAATGTAATTGCAATTGAAGAAGAGTAGGTTGAGATTCTGTTTGTGATTTAAATATATCCGACTTACTCTTTGTTGCTCGGATAAATAATATAAAAACGGTTGCGGAATCTTTATCCGCAACCGTTTTTATATTAATACGTTGCTCCTTTATGGATTAAAGATGAGGCTGGTCAACAGGATGATCATCTTCTTTCCCAAAGATATTTTCGGAGTTCAATAACAGGTCGACATATTGGGCCCTGCTGTAAACGACTGAATTATTTCCCATGGAGCTGTTCGACAGCTTACCTCTAAACTCATCAATGCTGTTGTAATTCTTTTCGTCCATCCACTCCTCCAGTTCTTTTTTGATTTTGCTGATTTGTTGGATGCCGCTTTTGTACAATGCACTTACCACCTGAATGCTGGATGCTCCGGATAAGATGAGTTTGATCATATCGGCACCAGAGAAAACTCCATGACTACAGCAAAGGTCGGCCTGGATATTATTGTACAGCAATCCTGCGAATCTTAAAGATTGTCGGTAATCACCCGTGTGGCTGAAATTAAATCTCTTGATATGCTTTTCGTTATGTATGTCAATATCAGGCTGAAAAAATGAATTGAAAAGGACAAAAGCATTTGCTCCGGCTTCGTCAAGTTTTCTGATAAAGTTTAATGCATTCGTGTAGTCCGGACTGAGTTTTACGCTCACGGGAATAGATATGTTTTGTTTGATTTTAGTAACGACCTCTATTTGTCCTTTTTCAATGTCATGGGCACTCTGGTCAAAATTACATGGTGTTTGATAGAAATCGAGTTCGATACCATCCACTCCGGTTTGAGCAATCAATTTAGCATATTCCACCCACGTAGCGGTATTTACGGCATTCAGGCTTGCAATGACAGGAATGGTTACTGCTTCTTTTGCTTTTCTCAGCATGAGCAGGTGCTCTTCCGCCCCGGCATGTTCTGCAAACGGATGAATAGTCAGCATTTCGGCATGAATGTCGTTGAATTCTGTCAGTTTCTCGTCCAGATCAAGACTTTCCAGTTGAATCTGTTCTTCAAACAGTGATTTGAAAACGATTGCTGCAGCACCTTGTTCTTCCGCTAATTTCAAATTGTCCGTTTGTAAAGACAAATTTGACGCACCTACGATTATGGGATTATTTACTTTGATCCCCATGAAATGTGTTTCCAGATTTTTCATACAAGTACGTTTAAGAAGTCCGGTAGTATAACTCATTTAAAATCATACCAATTAAACGGTTTTAGATATTCAATTGTTTTTGTGTTTTTTGTCATGCCGGATTATTTTATCACCGGATGTGACGGACGGATAGGTTTGCCGGAATCGCAGAATGATTATTAAGGGCTATTCGTAAGCAAACAAACGATACTGATCAAAACCGCTTGCAAGGTGTTTGTATGTTGTGAGAGGCTATTTATTCTTAGGCTATTGGTTTTATTGTTCAATTATGTATTTTTGCGAAAACTAATATATGTAGCGATATGAAATCTCTTTTTATACAGTATCCTAAATGCGGCACTTGCCAGAAAGCATCCAAATGGCTTAGAGCAAATCAGATTGACTTCGAACAAAGAGATATCACTGTTGAAAATCCGACCCGGGAAGAGTTGTCAACCTGGATTGATCAAAGCGGACTGCCCATTCAAAAATTCTTTAATACAAGTGGAGTGCTATACAAAGAGCTTAATCTGAAGGATAAAGTGAAAACGGCTTCGAAAGATGAACTACTTGATCTTTTGGCGTCTAATGGCAAGCTAGTTAAGCGTCCGGTGATGGTCAGGGACGATAAGGTTATTATCGGATTTAAGGAAGAGGATTGGAAAGCTTTCTTTGAATAATTCAAGCTCGGGGATATTCCCAAAGGCTGAATCTAACAGGTTTTAAAAACCTGTTAGGTTTATTATCAGCATCTTAAATGCGGGGTGATTAGTGTATCTAAAAGATCATCCTACAGTAAAAATCCGCGTCACAGCTGCATATTTTACTTCATGCGGCATTCCGTCGGCTCCAACATCTCCATAATTAAGAGTTACTGCGACCAGTAACGAATCGTTGTCACTCAGTTTACCTCCTGCTTTATCGGCCAGACATAATGTTATTTTCTGATCGGGAATAACACCTTTTGCCGGAATCCACTCTGATACAAAAGAGGTATTTAGTCCATGGCAAGATTCATTGAGAGGTACAGCTTTTTCACGTTGAGGGTCATACTTCATATCAGAAATTATCGTAAACTGCACTTTGTACTGCATCCAGCTCTTTCCGGAAAAATTATAGAGGTGATTTTCCCCGTCAGTCTCCGGTATATAGATTTGTGCGGTGACCTGCTCCCGATTCAGTTTTACTTCCGGGAGCTTTTTAACCACATTATTAAAATTATTCATCTTCCCAAAATCAAATCCGTCCAGCATTGTTCTGTTTTTTGATAAACAAATTCCCCGTTGCCCCCGATCATTCTGATCGTCTTTTTTGAGAATTTGCATCATTAACCCATTTAGCCGTCCGGAGCTATTGTAGTCCGAACTATTCGATGTGATTTGAAGGTGATAGCGGATTTCACTTCCCATTGAGCTACAGGTGGAAAATTCGGTGTTATTTTCCCGGATGCGGACGCAGCTCTCTGACTTTTTGATCATATTTTTGGTGGGACCACCTTTCCTTCGCACTATAATGTCGTCAACTCCACGCATTTTGTAGAGAGATAAATCCTCCAGTTTCCCGGTGATATTTAATATTCCTTTTAGTTTTGCCATGACCGATTATTTCTTTTTTGTAGTTATCTTCTTTCCCTGATTTCCCGTTCGGTAGTTCTTGACCAAAGGTATAGTAAAGGGTATGTAATTCATATTACAATATTACAAATAATAACGATCAAAGAGACATAAAACAGAGATAATACACATATATTGCTGTAATATCCCTGTTATATCTCTGTTTTATGTCTGTAATATCCCTGTTATATATAACCTTATCATACCCTCAGGGACTGATGTAGGTACCCTGTAAGAGGTCCTTATGCATAATCTGATAGATGTGCGAATAAAAACATCAGCCATCTAATCTCAAAAATAGCCGAAAACAACCTCTAGAGAACAAATTTTATCCCCAGACAAAACTTTTTTCCAATAACCCTTGTTTTAATTACGAAATATTCGTAATATTGCGATGTATTCGTAAATAGCTAACAGTCATGGAAAAACTAACACAACAGGAAGAAGAAGCAATGTTGATCATTTGGCAGGTGAAAGGTGGATTTATCAAGGATTTTCTTGAAAAATACGGAGATCCCCAACCTCCATATACCACATTAGCCTCAATTGTGAAGAATCTGGAACGGAAAGGTTACCTTTCGGCAAAACGGTACGGGAATACCTATGAATACACACCGATTATAGATGAGGAGGACTACAAAAAGACCTTCATGTCGGGTGTGGTGAGGAATTATTTTGCTGATTCCTACAAAGAACTGGTTTCTTTCTTTGCCCGCGAAAAGAAAATATCGAAGGAAGAACTTGAGGATATTATCCGTCTGATTGAAAAAGGGAAAGAGTAGAAGAGGCCTTTCCTCCTGCTCCCTCTCTGAAAGAGAGGGGAAAAGATAGCATGAATTACACTTGGTTTTAACTTTAATCTGACAACTTCATGACACCTTTATTCATCTATTACCTGAAAGCCACAATAGCCCTGACGCTCTTTTACGCCTTCTACAGGCTGATGTTTGACCGGGATACTTTTTTCGGTTGGAAGAGAGCGTTGCTGATAGGATGCATTGTGCTATCCATCGTCTATCCGTTCATTGATATTACCTCATGGCTCAATCATAACGAACCGGTCAAAGCGGCAGTTACCTATTATGTCAATACATTGCCGGCCTTTGTGGTAACTGCACCGCAGCAAAATAGCTGGTGGCACATTCCGGATCTGGCAACTGCCGTTTGGTTGGTCTATCTGGCCGGGGTGATCATTGCCTTGATCAGATTGCTAATACAGCTGTGTAGCATTCTCAATCTTCGGAGAAAAGGAACTGTTACTTCTATCCAGGGGATTCGGATAATAAGCTTACCGGAAAAGATAGCGCCATTCTCTTTCTTTAAATGGATATTTATTAATCCCAATCAGCATACTCCACACGAACTCAACGAGATTCTGGCACATGAGCAGGCCCACGTACGGGAAAGGCATTCGCTCGATGTCTTGTTTAGCCAATTGGCTAGTATCGCTTTTTGGTTCAATCCATTCGTATGGCTGATACAGCATGCCATACGGCAAAACCTGGAGTATCTGGCCGATCATCGCGTCATTCACTCCGGTTACGACAGCAAAGGGTACCAGTACCATTTGCTCCGACTCACACATCACACGGCTGCAGCAAACTTAGGTAATAATTTCAATGTTTCTGAACTTAAAAAACGCATTATTATGATGAACAAACAAAAGAGTACGTCACTCTCTTTGACGAAGTATATATTAGTGATTCCGTTAGTGGCTGTATTGGTAGTAACCAATCACGCGGAGGCTTTGGCGAAAAAGGTGGAAAAACTGGCTCCGGTCAACAACGTGATTCAGGCTTTAACCGAGCAGAGTGAGCTAAAAGACCGACCAGAACCTCTGGTTGCTCCTAAGCAAAAGCAAACGCAGGAAGTGATTCTGGCTTCAGTTGAAAAAGAAGCTCAAAAAACTGAATCAGAAAAGAAGAATATTGCAAATGATAATTCGGATGACGAGCCATTTGTAGTTGTTGAGCAAATGCCACAATATCCTGGTGGACAGGAAGCTATGTTTAAATTTCTGGCTCAGAATCTGAGATATCCGGTCAAGGCGCAACAGAATGGTGTTCAGGGAATGGTTATTCTCAGTTTTATCGTCACCAAAACCGGAGAAATCAACACTATTAAAATTGTACGGGGTGTTGATCCTGAATTGGATAATGAAGCTATGCGCGTGGTAAAAACAATGCCGATCTGGATTCCCGGAAAACAAAAGGGTGAAAATGTAAATGTGAAGTACACATTGCCGATCCGGTTTAATTTAACCGGAGACTCTAAAGGAAATGGTAAAGTAAGTTTGAAGATTGAGGATAATCAGCTCACTATTTCCGACAATTCAGGCTCTCTTAGTCTTCAGTTAAAGGATAAAAATTCAATGCCATTATTTATCTATGATGATGAAGTAGTAACATCAGACTTCATCGAGCAATTGAGTGCAAATTCAATAAATACAATGCAGGCTATACCACTTCCAAAAGCTATAAAACTATATGGCAAAAAGGGAGAGAATGGCGTTATAATACTTACCCCCAAAGAAGGGACTTCCAGAGCATTTAGTAAAAATGCAATGGTAATAATAGATGGAAAGGAGAGCTCTATGGAAATATTAAAAGGATTGAATCCTGATAAAATAATAAGTACGACTGTTTTGAAAGGGCAAAAGGCAATTGAATCATACGGCAATAAGGGATCAAATGGTGTCGTAATCGTTGAGCTTAAGAAAGAGTAGATCATCATCAAATTACCAATGCTGCCTCAAATCGGGGCAGCTCTTTTTTTATACGAACGAACAGATGATCATTGATTCGAAAAATAAAGATGTTTGATAATTAGTAACCTCTGATATTCCTGAATTGCTAATTATCAAACAACTAACAAGGATTTATTCCTCCTTGTTTTAAAGAGACTTATCTATACGCCACCTTCAGCACATCATCAAAATAATCGACAAAGTGAGGCGTAATGCCCTCTTTAAGATAATCGGGTAGCTCTTCGAAGTCTTTGCGATTATCAGCAGGGAATATCAGTTCAAAGACCTTTACACGTCGCGCCGCAATAGTTTTCTCGCGCAGGCCTCCAATCGGAAGAACCTTTCCGGTTAGGGAAAGTTCGCCGGTCATGGCTAGTCCTTTGCGGATCGGTTTCCCTTTAGCCAGTGAATAGAGAGCCAGGGCCATAGTGATTCCGGCAGACGGTCCATCCTTGGGAGTGGCACCGGCGGGCACGTGCAAATGGACAAAGTGCGTTTCAAAAAAGTCATTTTCAGGCTTTTCCTTCTCCATTAAAGAGCGGACATACGAATAGGCAATTTCGGAAGACTCCTGCATCACACTGCCCAACTGTCCGGTCAGTTTCAGGCCGGGTCCTTTCGAACGGATGCCTGATGCCTCAATATAGAGAGTAGCCCCACCCATCGCAGTCCAGGCAAGCCCCAGGGTAACGCCCGGGATCTGTTTTTGGTAGAGCTCTTCGGTAGAGAAGACAGGCTGACCCAGGTATTCGGTCAGGTTCTTATTGTTTACATTCACCTTCTCAATATTTTCCTCTGCAATCTTGAGCGTGGCCTTGCGCATGATTTTCTTGATCTGGTTTTCCAGCGAACGAACTCCGGCTTCACGGGCATATCCATCCACTATGGCAGTCAATGCAGAGTCGGTAATGGAAACTTCTGTTGCTTTAAGTCCGTGATCCTTGCGTTGTTTTGGCACCAGATAACGTTTCGCAATTTCCACTTTTTCCTCCAATACATAGCCGGAGAGCTTGATGATCTCCATCCGGTCAAGCAACGGGCTTGGGATGGTATCAAGCTGATTGGCGGTTGTTACGAATAATATGTTGGACAAATCAAAGCGCACATCGAGATAGTGATCAAGAAAATCCCGGTTTTGCTCCGGGTCGAGTACCTCGAGCAATGCCGATGCCGGATCGCCCTGATAGCTGGCTCCTATCTTGTCTATCTCGTCAATCATTATCACCGGATTGGCCACTTCGGTACGTTTGAGGCTTTGGATCAGTTTGCCCGGCATAGCACCGATATAAGTGCGTCGGTGACCTTTGATCTCAGCTTCGTCACGCATTCCCCCTACAGAGAAGCGAAAGAATTTGCGCCCCAGTGCATCAGCAATGGATTTTCCGATAGAGGTCTTTCCCACTCCAGGAGGGCCAACCAGACAGATGATGGAACCGGAAACTTTTCTCCGTTTGGCGATGGTACTGATAAATTCCAGAATGCGCCCTTTTACATCATCCAGCCCGTAATGCTGTTCGTCCAGTATTTTGCGGGCTTTTGCCAGATCGTAATTATCTTCGGAATAAATACCCCAGGGAAGATCGGTCAGCCAGTTGAGATATGAACGGGAAACCTGATATTCGGGCGAACCGGTTTCGAGAGTTTTGAGCTTTTCCAGCTCCTCTCTCACCACATCGGCAGCCTCTTTGGTCAGGGTCAGTTTTTTTAGTTTCTTCTGGATGGCTTCGATTTCGGAATCTTTATCTTCCTTCTCCAGTCCAAGTTCCTGTTTGATTACCTTGAGCTGTTCGCGCAGGAAAAACTCCCGCTGCTGCTTCGTAATCTTCTTCTCGATTTGCTTCTGGATATCTTTTTGCAGGCGGTTTCGTTCCACCTCCTCCTTTAGTAGAAGCAGCAGCTTCTCACTGCGCTGAAATAGATCCGAAGCATCGAGTACTTCTTGCAGGCGATGACCATCAGCAGTCAGGAAAGAGGCTACAAGGTCCATCAGCAGTCCCGGCTTGTCAATCCCCACTTGCGAAATGGCGAGCTTCATCTGCTCCTGAAACATCGGATTCAGTTTGATGAGATCTTTCACCGAATTGATGATGGCAAGGGTATAAGCCTTTAGCTCTTCGGTCAGCTCTGTCTTTTCCTCATAATCGTAGGTTACCTGCCAGTGAGGCAGATCGTATCTCATCGTCTCTTTGACAAAGTGGAAACGGGTCAGGGCCTGGGCAAAGAAGTTAATGCTATCCTCCTGTTTATCGATCACCTTGATGATCTTTACAAGTACCCCTGTATGATAGAGTCTGGAGCTCCAAAAGTCTTCCTGGTTTTGTTCCGAGATAAAGGAAACCCCAAGGAATCCGTTGTTTTTTTCTATTGTGTTTTCTACATAATCAATCGCTTTCCGGCCACCATACACTAAGGGCAATGCCAGTCCGGGGAAAATAGGACGGCTCTCCAATGGCAAAACAGCGATGTTGTCAGGGTAAATCTCCGAAACCAGTACCAGTCCGGGGATTTTGTCTTTATCATTTACAGCCATAACTATATGATTTGAAAATAAAACGTATGTAATTTGCCCAAATCACTTCAAATTGCATTCCTTTCCACTAAAAGTGGACTTTTTGGCAGGTATACTGACAATTTTACTCTTTAGGCCTAACGCTTTTATAACGCAACAAAGACTCTTTTGGATTAAATATCTCTACTTTTACTATAACAAGGAGTCACTTTGAAAGTCTCGGAGATCCGGAGGTGTTTCTCTTCTATTCAGCCTTTAATTTCAACAAATATAAAAAGTCAGACAGTCGTTCGGTGTTTTGCTGCTGCCTGCGTTGACGCTAAAAAATACAGAGACAAAAAAACTCCCGCAGAAATTTGTCCTGCGGGAGTTTTTAGATGTTATTTGATCAGATAAATGCCGTCTTCTTCGATGCGAATCAACTTCTGTTTGTAAAGAGCTCCGATGGCTTTTTTGAAAAGTTTCTTGCTCATACCCAGCTCCCGGTAGATTTGTTCCGGTTCACTTTTGTCTGATAGTGGAAGAAAGCCTTCTGCATCATTGAGCACTTCCAGTATTTTCTGCGCGTTAGGCTCTACGGCTTCATAACCGGGTTTCTCGAGGGATACATCCAATTGAAAATCTTCTCTGACCGTTTTGATGTAAGCCGTGCGTTTTTCCCCCTGGGATATATGGGTAAATATCTCGTTATGGTAAATCAGGCCTTTGTATTTATTATTGATAATTACTCTGACGCCGGGTTCGGCCACATCCCAAACCAGAATATCGACTTCTTCACCCTCTTTTAGTTTGTGGTTTGTATTGTCAAAGAATTTGTTGATTTTGCTTGAAGCAACCAGTCGGTCGGTGTTTTCGTCCAGATACATGTAAACGGTATAGAAGCGTCCGGCTTCCATCTTGCGCATTTGTTCGCGGAAAGGCACAAACAGGTCGCGCTCCATGCCCCAATCCAGAAAAGCCCCGATTTGTGTAACTTCTTTTGCTTGTAAATATCCAAACTGATTCAGTTGGATGAGAGGAGTTTCAGTAGAGGCTACCAGGCGGTCGTCGCTGTCACGATAGATAAATACATCTATATCATCACCCACGGAGATTGATTTACCGCGGACATATTTATTGGGTAGTAAGACTTCATTGCCTTCGGAATCGGCAAGATAGACTCCGTAATCCGATTCGCGGTTCACCTTTAACGTATTGAAAATACCAATTTGAATCATTATATGTACGTTTGAATAATAAGACGACAAAGGTAGCGATAATAATCGTCAATTGTTTTGAGCAAAAAAACTCAAATGCCGAAAGTCTGATAAGTAAAGTGATTTGAATAAAAGCGGATGAGAGGAGATGAACAAAAAAGAAAAGTCGCGTTGTGTGATGAAGAAACTCCGGTGACAGGTTTTGAGTGCTCGCCAACTTTGTAATCCACCGTCCGAAGGAACCCCGAAGGGTTGTGGCCCGCCATTGTCGGCTGAAGCAATGTCTCGGAATAAAGTAAAATGTTGAGTTTACCAATCAAATCCAACGCGACTAATTCCTTTTCTAAAGCAAATATACAACGCAATTTGACAAAAACCTAATTTTCGGTTCAAGATTTTTTGGCTTTAACACTCGGAATTTAGCACTGGGCCGGACTTGCGGTGGGTAAAGGGCTGGGAAGCAGGGAATGAGGGATTGAAGGATTGAGGGAGTGAGGGAAATGAATTAAAGGAATGAAGGGAATGAAAGAAATGAAGGGGGCGGTGATTAATTGACATAAAGATAAAGCCGCAAAATCAAAACGTAGGAGAAAATCGTTTATATTTGAAGTAGAAATACAAAATCAAAAAGCTATGGAAATATTTCCTTTGGTAGATGAGGATGGATACGTGA
Organism: Parabacteroides sp. FAFU027; assembly: GCF_022808675.1. Lineage (NCBI taxonomy): Bacteria > Pseudomonadati > Bacteroidota > Bacteroidia > Bacteroidales > Tannerellaceae > Parabacteroides > Parabacteroides sp. FAFU027. The sequence goes on along the minus strand of NZ_JAKZKV010000012.1, from coordinate 102,043 downwards.
TTGGCAAAGCTGACCGCGCCACTTGCCACAACGGTTCAAAATTGCTGCACCCCGTAGTGCATCTGCATATATTCAATAGTAAGGGCGAATTATATCTTCAAAAGCGTCCGATGCACAAAGATATTCAACCCGGGAAATGGGATACGGCTGTCGGCGGGCATATCGATTACGGGGAGTCGGTGGCTGATGCTCTTTTTCGTGAGGTGAAGGAGGAGCTGGGAATTACGAATTTTGCCCCTGAGTTTTTGACGAAATATATCTTTGAGTCGGATGTGGAACGTGAGTTTGTCAACTCCTATTCGACGGTGTATGATGGTGAAATTACCCCGGATGAACATGAACTGGATGGCGGACGCTTTTGGTCTATTGACGAAATCCGAAGCCAGATAGGGAAAGATGTATTTACCCCAAACTTTGAGGGTGAATTTTTGAAGATTGAGAAAATATTAAAGCTATAGGCTCCTGACCATGAATGCACAAAGAATAGAGAGCTTACACCGGGAGATTACTGAATTAATCGACCGGAAAGAGTTGAAAAAAGCCATTGCCCGTTTATTGTCCATGATTCGTCAGGGACAAGACTGGCTGGCGGATGAGGAGTTGAAGCGCTGGGAGACGACATACAAATATATGTTGCTTTACTTTGCGCAGGGAAATCCAGACCCGGAGCGGGAAAAGGTGTATGATGACCTGATTGCCCACCTCTACAGACTCGTAGATATAACGGCGGATGCCATGCTGCTGAAGGAATCACCATCCTATTTCTTTGATCGGAAACGTTATCTGAGTTATTCGGTGCAGATTTCACCCGAACAGTTGCAGAAGCAGATAGAGAAGCTGGTGAGTGATATGGCATTGACCGAACTGATTGATGACGATAAAGCCAAAGCGCAAAAGGTGAGTACCATTTCCCATTCGTTTGACAATGATTTGTCGGTGCTTTTCCTGCAAGTCTGGTTGGCTGATAGGTTTAAAGAGTCGGATATAGAGCATTATCGCAAACAGATTGAATCGGATATTTTTCCTGTCGAAGGGCTTTGTCTGTTGGTTTCGTCGCTTACTCTCAGCCTATTCCGTCGTTTTGATGAATCCAAATGTATTCTATTGATTGATGCGTGTCAGCACAATGATGAGGATGTGCGTCAGCGGGCTTTGGTGGGACTATTGCTGGTATTATATATTCACCAGAAACGTATCAGTAGTTTCCCGGAGTTAGAGCATCATTTTGAAGTGTTGGCAGAACGTCCAGGGCTGATTACTGATTTGCGGAATATTATCCTGCACTTTATCCGGAGCCGGGAGACGGAGAAGATTTCCCGGAAAATGACTGATGAAATTCTGCCGGAAATGATGAAAATCAGTCCGATCCTTCGTAAGAAAATGAATCTGGAAGAGTGGAAGCAGGATGGAAGTGATGAGGATAAAAACCCAGATTGGCAGGAGGTTTTTGAGCAAACCGGCCTTGAAGAGAAGATGAAAGAGATGGGGCGCCTGCAAATGGAGGGCTCGGATATTTTCATGACCACATTTGCCGGACTGAAGAGCTTTCCCTTCTTTTACAACATCAGCAACTGGTTTTTGCCGTTCAATACCCATCATTCCGCCTTTCTGGATATGTTTTCACAACATTCGGGAGTCGATACCGGAATGCTGGGGATTATCATGAAGTCCGGTATTCTTTGTAATTCAGATAAATACTCTCTGTGTCTGAGTCTGATGCAGATGCCGGCTGCCCAGCGGGATATGGTGGCGAATCAGTTCCTGAGCGAAAATCAGGAGATTGACCAGATGCAGGCCGAGGAGGCATTGTTGCAGGATAACAAGAAAGGCGATACTATTGCCAAACAGTATATTCAGGATTTGTACCGTTTCTTCAAACTGCACCCGCATCGTTCCGATTTCTTTGATGTGTTTAGTCAACCGATGCATTTGCATAAATTACCATTGATAAAGCCACTGCTTTCCGATACAGAGAGTCTGCGCATCATAGCTGAATTCTTTTTCCGGAAAGAGTTTTACGCTGATGCCGTTGAGGTGTTTGGTGAGTTGGCCGAATCGGATGCCGAGAATAGCGAGATTTACCAGAAAATCGGCTATTGCCACCAAATGATGGACGATGATAAATCGGCATTGATGGCCTATCTACGTGCAGATATGATTTTCCCGGACAGTGCGTGGACCATTCGTCGTATTGCCCAGTGTTACCGCCGGTTGAAACAACCGGAACTGGCTTTGGAATATTACATGCGATTCGATAAAATGAGTCCGGATAATCTGAATGTGATTCTCAATATTGGCCATTGCTATCTGGAGAAGAAAGATTACAACGAAGCGCTGAAGTATTATTTCAAGGCGGACTATATCGATAACAGTACTTCGAAATCGTGGCGACCGATTGCCTGGTGTTCGTTCCTTGCCGGAAAATTCGAACAGGCGGAACGTTATTATCAGAAGATAGTGGAGCAATCGCCTTCCGCTCAGGACTGGATGAATACGGGTCACGTGGCCTGGTGTCTTCAACAGCCGGCAAACGCATTGGAACATTACCTGAAAAGCCTTAACCTGATTCAAGGTGGCTGGGAAAAATTTCGGGAGAACTTTGCTGAAGATGAAGATGAACTGGAGATGGCGGGTATATCTTTACAAGACCAGCATATGATGTTGGACCAGATTCAATACCGTTTAGAAGGGGAATCCTGACCTGAATCGAGGAGAAATAACAACAGAAAATGGTTTGTGCCTTAATTGTAATTTACAGTTATGCACAAATCATTTTCGTTTTTGATAGATACAACGATTTAAGCCGCGTTGATTTTTATACTTGTCAGGAAATCAATGGTTTTTAATGATTTTGGAGCACCGGGTTGCGTGCGAAAGGATAGAAACACGCTCATTTATACAGGCGCACCGCGATTTTTTTTGTACTTTTGCCGAGTTTTGAATTATTTCGAATAATATGAGCATATTAGAACTAAGCGAACAGGAAATTATCAGACGAAACAGTTTGGCCGAGTTGAGAAATCTGGGTATTGACCCTTACCCGGCTGAAGAGTATGTTGTAACCGGATATACCAACGAGATAAAGGAGAATTTTAAGGACGACGCAGCAGAGACTCGTCAGGTGTCAATCGCGGGGCGTATCATGAGCCGCCGCATCATGGGTAAAGCCTCTTTTGTTGAGTTGAAGGACTCTGTTGGCCGTATTCAGGTGTATCTTAACCGTGACGAAATATGTCCGGGTGAGGATAAAGAACTGTACAATACTGTTTTCAAACGCCTGCTCGATATTGGTGACTTCATCGGTGTGAAAGGATATGTATTTCGTACTCAAACCGGTGAGATTTCTGTACATGCTCAGGAATTTATCGTTCTTTCCAAATCGCTTCGTCCCCTTCCAATCGTGAAAGTGAAAGACGGAGTAACCTACGATGCATTTACTGACCCCGAATTGCGCTATCGTCAACGTTATGTTGACCTTGTGGTTAACGAAGATGTAAAAGAAATTTTCGTGAAACGTACCAAGGTGTTTAACACCATGCGTGACTATATCAACTCATTCGGTTATCTGGAGGTAGATACCCCTGTCCTTCAGTCCATCCCAGGTGGAGCGGCGGCTCGTCCGTTTATCACTCACCACAATGCCCTGGATATGCCTTTGTATCTGCGTATCGCGAATGAGCTTTACCTGAAACGCCTTATTGTTGGTGGTTTCGAAGGTGTTTACGAGTTTTCCCGTAACTTCCGTAACGAAGGTATGGATCGTACGCACAATCCGGAATTTACCGTAATGGAGCTGTATGTTTCCTATAAGGACTACAACTGGATGATGACCTTTACCGAAAACATGATCGAAAAGATCTGTCTGGCTACCAACGGTACTACAGATGTAAAGGTCGGTGAAAATACCATCAGCTTTAAAGCTCCTTACAAACGTATCTCTATCCTTGACTCTATCAAAGAATTTACCGGTTTTGACCTGCATGGAATGTCGGAAGAAGAAATTCGTGAAGTTTGTAAAAAACTGGAGATCGAAGCTGATGAGACCATGGGTAAGGGTAAAATGATTGATGAAATCTTCGGCGAAAAGTGCGAAGGAAACTATATTCAGCCAACATTTATCACAGACTATCCTGTGGAAATGTCTCCACTGACTAAAAAACACAGAAGCAAAGAGGGATTGACCGAGCGTTTCGAGTTGATGATTAACGGTAAAGAGATCGCAAACTCTTACTCAGAGTTGAACGATCCGATTGACCAGCGTGAACGTTTCGAAGAACAGCTTCGTCTTTCAGAAAAAGGAGACGATGAGGCGATGTTCATCGACCAGGACTTCCTTCGTGCCATGGAGTACGGTATGCCTCCAATGGGTGGTATCGGTATCGGTATGGACCGCTTGGTGATGCTGATGACAAACCAGACTACCATTCAGGAAGTGTTGCTGTTTCCACAAATGAAACTGGAAAAAACACAGAAGAAAGATTCTGTATCAAAATATACCGCACTCGAAATCTCTGAAGAGTGGGTACCAGCCATTCAAAAAGCAGGTTACCTGACTATTGAAGACTTGAGTGAAGCAAATCCCGGCAAATTGCATCAGGAACTTTGCGGCCTAAACAAAAAGTACAAACTTGAATTGCAAAATCCGACCGGAGATTTAGTATCTACCTGGATTACCAATGCTCAAAATTCATTGAAATAACCTATGAATTTCCAGGGGAAAGTTGCTATCATGGGCGGTGGTAGTTGGGCGACAGCTATTGCCAAGATGGTGCTGAATAATACAAAGGAGATCAACTGGTATATGCGCCGGAAAGACCGTATCGAGGATTTTAAACGCCTTGGTCACAATCCGGCTTATCTTACCGGGATTAACTTTGATATTAACCGGATTAATTTTTATTCCAATATCAATGCGGCAATAAAAAATTCGGACGTCATCATCTTCGTTACGCCTTCGCCATACATGAAGCAGCATTTGAAGAAGTTGAAAACAGATATGTCGGGAAAATTGGTGGTGTCAGCCATCAAAGGGATTGTTCCGGATGAAAACCTGATTGTCTCTGAGTATTTTTCTAAATTCTATAACGTTCCGTTTGACCAGATTGCGGTGATTGGCGGTCCTTGTCACGCTGAAGAGGTGGCATTGGAGAGGCTTTCTTATCTGACCATTGCCTGTAACAATATTGATCGCGCCCAGCAGGTGGCACATTTATTGGCTTGCCGCTATGTTAAGACGACTACTTCAAACGATGTATTCGGACTTGAATATTCTTCCGTGTTGAAGAACGTTTATGCCATTGCATCCGGTATTTGTTACGGATTAAAATATGGTGATAACTTCCAGGCAGTATTGGTATCCAATGCTATTCAGGAGATGGCGCGCTTTGTTGAGGCGGTTAGTCCTGACCACCGTAGCATTTGCGACTCGGCTTATCTGGGTGACCTGTTGGTGACGGCCTATTCGCATTTTAGTCGTAACCATACTTTCGGAACCATGATTGGAAAAGGTTATTCAGTCAAATCGGCCCAGATTGAAATGGAAATGGTGGCAGAAGGCTTTTATGGAACCAAGTGTATCCATGAAATCAATCAGCGCTACAAAGTGAACATGCCGATACTGGATGCGGTTTATAATATCCTGTATGACAAGAAAATGCCTTTGATTGAGATTCGAAATCTTAAGGATACATTCAGATAAATAAATTTGTGGGTTAAAAACACGAATCAGATAACTACTTTACATACACTACTATACACACTTTATTATGGAAAATATTTCATTGCAAATTGAAAAAGCTTTAGGCTTTGTTGCTGCTGAAAAAGTGGCTGCTTACGAAGCTGATGTAAAAAAGTACAGCCAGGATCTGCACAACGGTACCGGTAAAGGAAACGACTTTTTGGGTTGGTTGAATTTACCATCTTCTATTACCGATGCGGTTTTGTCTGAAATCGAAGAGACAGCTCAGAAACTTCGTGCACGTTGCGAAGTGGTTGTGGTTGTCGGAATCGGTGGAAGCTACCTCGGTGCAAAAGCGGTTATCGATGCTGTCTCAAACACATTCGATTGGTTGCAAACCGAGCGTAAAAATCCGGTAGTTGTATATGCCGGACAAAATATCGGTGAAGACTATTTATATGAATTGAGCCAGTTCCTGAACGGCAAACAATTCGGTATCATCAATATCTCTAAATCAGGTACTACTACCGAGCCTGCATTGGCTTTCCGCATTTTGAAAAAACAACTTGAAGATGCTGTGGGTAAAGCGGAAGCGAAAGAGCGTATCGTGGCTGTAACTGATGCTGCCCGTGGAGCATTGCGTACCCTGGCTAATCAGGAAGGATACAAAACATTTGTAATTCCTGACAACGTTGGCGGTCGTTTCTCTGTATTGACTCCGGTAGGTTTGTTGCCAATTGCAGTTGCAGGATGTGACATTCGTCAGTTGGTAGCCGGTGCTGTGAAAATGGAAGGCGTTTGCGGATTGGATACAGCTTATGCTGAAAACCCTGCTGCACAATACGCTGCTGTTCGTAACGAACTTTACAAAAGCGGTAAGAAAACTGAAATCCTCGTAAACTACCACCCTAAACTTCACTTCTTTGCTGAATGGTGGAAACAACTTTACGGAGAAAGCGAAGGTAAAGAAGGTAAAGGTATTTTCCCGGCTGCGGTTGACTTTACTACTGACCTGCACTCTATGGGACAATGGATTCAGGAAGGTGAGCGCACCATTTTCGAAACTGTAATCTCTGTAAAAACGCCAAACTACCAAGTAGAAGTTCCTGCTGATGCAGCTGACCTCGACGGTTTGAACTTCTTAGCCGGTAAACGTGTGGATTACGTAAATAAAATGGCTGAATTGGGAACTCAAATCGCGCACATTGACGGTGGCGTTCCTAACCTCAAAATCGAAGTACCTCAATTGAACGAATACTACCTCGGCCAGTTGATCTATTTCTTCGAAAAAGCTTGCGGTATCAGCGGTTATATCCTAGAGGTGAATCCGTTCGACCAACCGGGTGTTGAGGCTTACAAAAAGAATATGTTTGCATTGCTGGAGAAACCGGGCTTCGAAGAAGCAACCAAGGCTATCAAAGCAAGACTGTAATTAAAACGGTAATCCCGAAATATTCGAAACGCTGATATACTTCGTATATTAGCGTTTCTTTTTGAAGACCTCCCCTCCCGATAATTATCGGGACCCTCCAAAGGAGGGGCTTTAGGGCTTCTTTATTGATAACTAAATATAACTCAGCCTACATGGCACTTCTTTTCCCTCCCCTTCGGGGAGGATTAGGGAGGGGTTTCTGATATTATGATAAAAAACGCAATAGAAAAGTACCAGCAGGAAAAAGGCAAGAAGATTCAGCTGAAAGCAGTCCTGTTTGATATGGACGGTGTCCTGTTTGATTCCATGCCCAATCATACGCAGGCCTGGCACCAGACCATGACGGAGCTGGGTTTCCGTTGTTCGCGCGATGAGTTTTACCTTTACGAAGGTGCGACAAGCAGTTATACCATCAACCGATACTATCATCGAGTGCATGGTCGCAATGTTTCGGAAGAGGAGCGTAAAACCATCTATCACCGCAAAACGCTTCACTTTAATGCATTGCCCATTGCAGATCCCATGCCTTATGCGTTGGAGGTATTGAACAGTGTCAAAGCAGCCGGTTTGATTCCGGTATTGGTCACCGGATCCGGGCAAAAGAGTTTGCTTGACCGGTTAAATAAGCATTTCCCCGGCATATTTGAGCAGGAATTAATGGTGACGGCTTATGACGTTCATCACGGAAAACCGCATCCCGAACCGTATCTTCTGGGCTTAAAGAAAGCGGGCGTGGAGCCGCACGAAGCGATTGTGGTGGAGAATGCTCCCCTGGGAGTACAGGCTGCCGTAGCGGCCGGTATTTTTACCGTTGCAGTAAATACCGGACCGATTGAAGATGCTATTTTGTTGAAAGATGGAGCCAATCTGTTGTTGCAGTCGATGGAGGAGTTGTATCGGAATTGGGAAGATATATTTAGTACCATCAAATAGAAATACAAAAACGGGGTTCAGTATCAATGTGTACCGAACCCCGTTTTTGAATTATATAGAAATAGAATTCTATCCAATAATCGCTTCAATTACCTCTTCCAGCGTACTCAGTTTCTGTTCGCCGGTAATCATATTCTTGAGCATGATTTTATTTTCGTTCATTTCGTTTCCACCGACAAGGGCAACGAAAGGAATCTTTTTAGAATCGGCATAACTCATCTGCTTTTTCATTTTAGCCGATTCCGGATAAATCTCGGCTCGGATGTTTTGCTTGCGGAGTCGAGATAACAATTGCAGGCAGTGTGACTCTTCGTTCTCTCCGAAGTTTACAAACATGACCTGAGTAGCCTGGATTGAATCTTGCGGGTAGAGGTTAAGTTGATTCAGAACATCATAAATACGGTCAGCTCCGAAAGAGATACCGACTCCGGATACTCCCGGTAGGCCAAATACTCCGGTCAGATTGTCGTAACGGCCACCGCCTGTAATACTGCCAATTTCCACATCCAACGCTTTTACTTCAAAAATAGCACCGGTATAGTAGTTGAGACCACGAGCCAGTGTCAGATCAAGGTCTAGTTGGCAACGGATACCGAGCATGTCTGTTTTCCGGAGGATATATTCGAGCTCTTCCACGCCTTTGAGTCCTTCTTCCGAAGCTTCCAATACGTTTTTCAGTACGCCGATTTTTTCATAATTAGTACCTTCCAACTGGATAATCGGTTGTATCAGGGCAATCGCCTCCGCAGGAATACCTTTTGACGCTAACTCTTCGTTCACCTTTTCCAATCCGATTTTATCCAGTTTGTCGATGGCAACGGTAATATCAACGATCTTATCGTGAGCGCCAATCACATCGGCGATACCGCTCAGGATTTTACGGTTATTGATTTTGATGGCCACATTGATGCCAAAGCGGCTGTACACCTCGTCCATGATTTGGATCAGTTCGACTTCGTTCAATAACGAGTCAGAACCTACCACATCCGCATCGCACTGGAAAAATTCACGGTAACGACCTTTCTGTGGACGGTCAGCGCGCCATACCGGCTGGATTTGGTAACGTTTAAAAGGGAAGCTCAGGCTGTTGCGATTCATCACCACGAAGCGAGCAAAAGGAACGGTCAGGTCATAACGAAGCCCTTTTTCGCACATCTGCATCGCCAGTTTGTTACTGCCGGTCGAAAGGTCGGTTTCTTTTACATCCGACATAAAGTTACCGGAGTTCAATATTTTGAAAAGGAGTTTATCTCCCTCTTCGCCGTATTTCCCCATCAATGTGGAAAGATTTTCCATGGCAGGAGTCTCAATCTGCTGGAATCCAAATAAATGGTAAACGTCCCGGATCGTGTTGAAGATATAATTCCGTTTCGCCATTTCTTCCGGAGTGAAATCGCGCGTGCCCTTGGGTATGGATGGTTTTTGCATTCTGTTTGTAAGTTGAAATTCAGGGTGCAAAAGTATAAATAAACGGCGAAAGAGACAAATGAAGGTTCTGTAGTTTCGGGCGTTTGTCGCTATATCTCAACGCTTTCTTATAGATGAATTTAAGGACGTAAACTGAACAGCCTTTAGTGGGAGACTGTTTATATTGATAGAGAACATTATTCAATTCATAACTTTAAAATCTTACTACTATGCTTAAAAAGAGAGTCGAAAAGGCGTTGAATACACAAGCCAATGCCGAATTGTGGTCAGCACATCTATATCTTTCCATGTCACTCCAGTTTTCATCAGAAGGATTAAATGGTTTTGCTGCATGGATGCGTGGTCAGTATTCGGAAGAGGTTCAACATGCCTTCAAAATCATGCGTTTTATGGTAGAACGCGGAGCCAAACCGACATTGTCTGAAATCAAAGATATTCCCGTTGATTTTGGTAGTCCGGTGGAAGTTTTCGAGTTTGCTCTGGAACATGAAACCAAAGTGACTGATAATATAGACAAACTGGTTGACCTGATACGGGAAGAAAATGATAAAGCGACCGAATATGCCCTGCAATGGTTTGTTACCGAGCAGGTAGAAGAGGAGTCAACCCTGGTGGGCATTATCGAAAAACTGAAACGGATTGGGGATGGTGCCGGTCTCTATTTATTGGATAAAGAATTGGCTGCCAGACAGTGATACTAATTTGAAAAAAAAGCTGCTTAGGAAATTCTTCTTAAGCAGCTTTTTTTTGAGTTTATACGAAGAGGTTTAAATCCATCTGACGTAGCAGAAATCCTGACGGTGAGGAAGATCCGGGTGTTTTGGGTACATACGGAATGCGTATTTATATGCCCCTGAGCTTTGCATTTTGTTAGAAAGGTGATAATGATGAAGCGTTCCTTCCACTTTTACAAGATGCAGGTCTTTGATGAAGAAGATTTTCTGATGTCCTTCTTCCATTTCGGTGATAACGACTTCCACGCCAATGTGATTACCCAGACCTTTCAGGTCAAGGACAACATCAACTGTACAAGGGTCATTTACAGCGTTAGCCCGGCAAAGCTCATCAGCCGAAGTCATAGATACAACTTCGATGTCGTCCCATTTTGCTGCCACCACTTCTTTCCACGCCGCAATCTCTTTGGCTTTGGCAAAATTGCTTTCACGCAGGAATTTAGAACGTGAAGAAAGTTTGGTGTAGAAACGGTCGATATAATCATCCAGCATTCGCTTCGTTGTGTAGAACGGTGCGATTTGAATGAATGAGTTACGGATGTATTGAATCCACTCCGGTGAAAAACCTTTGCTGTTTTTCGCATAGTAAAGTGGGATAATATCGGTTTCAAGCATTCCATAAATAGTTGCAGCATCCAGCTGGTCCTGATGTTGAGGATTTGGATAGGTATTATGCTCCGTCAATGCCCATCCGGCTTCCGGACGATAACCTTCGTACCACCAGCCGTCTTTTACTGAGAAGTTAAGTACACCGTTCATCTCTGCTTTTTCACCCGATGTTCCCGATGCTTCAAGCGGACGGGTAGGAGTATTCAACCAGATATCCACTCCGGAAATCAGACGTTTTGCCAATTGCATGTCGTAATTTTCAAGGAAAATGATTTTTCCCAAAAATTCAGGACGGCGTGAAATCTCCACAATGTGTCTGATTAATCCCTGACCACCGCCATCAGCAGGGTGCGCTTTTCCTGTGAAGAAGAAGAGTACGGGATATTTTTCGTTATTTACGATACGGGACAGGCGTTCCAGGTCTGTGAACAACAGGTGGGCGCGTTTATATGTCGCGAAACGACGACCGAAGCCAATGATTAGCGCATTCGGGTTGATTTTTTCAAGAACAGAAACAACCTTAGATGGGTCTCCCTGGTTTTTAAGCCATTGGCCTTCAAATTCTTCACGAATGTATTTAACCAGTTTCTCTTTCAGGGCACGGCGAATTTTCCAGATTTTCTCATCCGATACTTTCTGGATCGGTTCCCACATTTTGGGATTGGATTGATCTTCCCAAAACTCTTTAGGGAATTCCTGCTGGAAGAATACCTGCCATTCGGCAGATGACCAGGTTGGCAGGTGTACGCCGTTCGTTACGTAGCTGACATGTAGTTCTTCGGGGAAATACCCTTTCCAGATTGGGCTAAACATATCCTGCGAAACCTTTCCATGGAGCCAACTTACCCCGTTGACTTCCTGACAAGTATTGCAGGCAAATACACTCATTGAGAATTTATCATTTGTGCCCGGATGTTCACGGCCGAGGTCAATGAAATCCTGCCAGGTAATACCTAGTTTAGCAGGGAACTTATGCATGTATTTGCTGAACAGCCCTTCATCAAAGCTGTCGTGACCGGCAGGAACCGGAGTGTGGACGGTATATAAGGATGACGAACGTACCAATTCCAGGGCTACTGAGAATTCTAGTCCATCTTTTTCGATTAAATCAGCCAAACGTTGAGCATTGATCAGCGCAGCGTGTCCTTCGTTACAGTGGTAAACTTCTTTCTTGATACCAAGTCTGTTGAGGAGCAGGATACCACCCACGCCCAACAGGTATTCCTGTTTCATACGGTTTTCCCAGTCACCGCCATAGAGTTGGTGGGTGATCGGGCGATCCCATTCGCTATTCAACTCGATATCGGTATCCATCAGGTAGAGTGGAATACGGCCCACGGCTACTTTCCAGACGTTACAATAAACAGTATGGTCAGCGTAAGGGACCTCCAGTATCATTGGCATTCCATTTTCATCATTCACCTGTTCGATGGGTAAATGGGTGAAGTTCTGAGCTTCATAGTTAGCCACTTGCTGCCCTTCCATAGAGAGGGTTTGCGTGAAGTAACCATAACGATACATAAAGCCCACCGCAGTCATGTCGATGCGACAGTCACTAGCTTCTTTCAGGTAGTCGCCAGCCAATACACCCAAACCACCGGAATATATTTTCAGAATGTTGGTCAACCCATACTCCATACTGAAGTAGGCAACAGAGGGTTTGCTGTGGTCGTACTCTGACTTGATATATTGCTGGAATTCAGTGTAAACTTCATCGAGTTTTTCGAGGAATGAGGCGTCTTTGCGTAGTTCTGATAAGCGTTCGTAGCTTACCATTTCCAGTAATAGTACCGGATTGTGCGCTGTTTTGGTCCACAGCTTTGGGTCTATGGAGCCAAACAAACGTTTAGCTTCAAAATTCCATACCCACCAGAGGTTTTTAGCAATTTCAGATAACTTCTGGAGCTCAGCTGGTAATTTCGATGTTACCGTAATATCTCTCCAGATGGGAGAGTTTGCATTACTGACTTGTACTTTCATAATGTCTGATTTTTAAATTATGCCAGCTCAGGCGTCAATTTTCTCTTAATGTTTTTTGTAGTGCAATGGAGTAAGCCTCCTGATAATATTTGATAAAGTGTGCCCAATCCGCTTCTGCAGAGAGCTGGAGCGCATTATTGCGTATTTCGTTTATTTTCTTGTCCGGCAAGTTAATCAATTTTTTGAGATTCTCGCATATTAACCGGGAAACTTCTGTCTGATTGTGATCGGACCGTTTGATTACCGCTACTCCACTTTCTATATCAGATGATCCGGTTTGTTTCTCTGCCCAGATACCAAATCCAGCCAAAGAGGTGGTGATCGTCGGAATGGAAAATGCGATACTTTCGAGAGGTGTGTATCCCCACGGTTCGTAATACGATGGGAATACGGTGGTATCCATTCCGATGAGCAGGTCGTAGTATGTTTCGTGGAAGATAGAATCCTGACCGGTCAGATAGATTGGGACAAAAATAATTTTCACCTTATCTGTCGGTCCGTTTTTCAGTCCCAGCCATTTCATCTGATTGATGATTGGATCGTTCCCCGGATAGTGCAGCCAGTGGGTGATAAAAGGCTCGTGCAGAGGATTTGTGGATTTGTCGGTTCCGTTAAGTCTGTCAGCCAGTTCCTTGCGGGGTGCATACATGTGCGCCGGTACGAGTATAAATGCGCAGACTTCCCTTTTATTTTCACGATCCTCTTTTAACCGGGCTAAAGAATCCACAAAAAGGTCAATCCCTTTGTTCTTAAATTCGTAACGTCCACCAGTGGCGACAAAAAAAGCATTTTCCTTAGGTCGGGATCCTGTCAGTTTTTCGACAACGTTGGCCAATACATTTCTGGCATGGTCTCGTTTCGACCGATAATGCCCTGTTTTAGGCACAAAGTCGTGCTCAAAACCGTTCGGGGTGACAATGTCAACGGCTTTGTCAAGCAATTCTTCACACTCAATGGCCGTAATATCACTGACTGTGGTAAAACAATCAATATGATGAGCTGTTTGCTTTTCCAATGAATGTTTGGCCCGCATATTGAGTTCCCATGACATCTGGTCGCCATTGTAATGCTTCAGATCATCGTATAGAGGACGGTTGTTTCCGGCTATGGAACGGCCAATAGAGGTAGCGTGTGTCGTAAATACAGTCGCTATTTTAGGCAGGTTCTTTTTGATATATAGAGCGCCCATGCCTGTTGTCCACTCGTTGAAATGGGCAACCACTTTTTTGTTCTCGCCATTTATGTAGCGATACAAACTTTCAATGACCAAAGCGGAGGCATAAGCGAAAATGCAGGATTCGTCGTAATCACCGAAAGCCTGATCTGACTCCACTTTATACCATTCCCATATTTTAGTGTAGAGGTAATTTTTTTTTTCAAATAACGGTTGGAAGTTCACCAGAACTGCCACTGGTTGACCGGGGATATCCCATCTACCGATGCGGACTTTTAATCCTTCGTGTTCTGCAATCTGTTGCCAATGGGTTAAGGGTGTTTTGGTTTCAATAAAGAAGGGACATTCGTTTTCTGTCCAGACATCCGGTCCGATAAAGATTAATCTATCGTCCACCAGATTTTGCAGCGTTTTTGCCCGTGTGGAGAGTACCGTATAGATACCTCCGATTTTGTTACAAACTTCCCAGCTAACTTCAAAAATATAATCCGGTGTAATATATGTCATGCTGTATCTTATTAAGTAAGAAGTAGAATAAGACATCCTTATCAAGCTGCAAATTTATTTGAAAAAATTTCTCAGGCACACAAAAGAGCCGGCTATTTTTATATCGTGAAAATAAAAACAGAAAGAATAGGCCTTTTGTTGTGTTTAATATATTTAATATCAGTGTTTTGTTGGTTGGTTTTGTGCGATTCTAAATTAGGAGGGTCATGTTTGGACTTTAACATATTTGTAATTTCAATGTAGCCTGGTTTTAAGATGAAAAAGTAAATACCAGGTGCATTTTGATGGGTAAATGGTTGAATTGGATTGTTTGTTTTGTTGTATAGTGAAGCCAATTAGGATTGCGACAATTCCGAAACAGAAACCCTTCTAACTCTAACGTTTTGGGATAATTTATTCGCAATTCAAAACGGCTTGACTATAATGAAATCAGAGGGGTTAATAATGGTGGCAAAAAGAAAAACTCCTGAGCGTCTTTTTTTAGCAAAGGCATACAGGAGTTCTATTTGATAAAATTCCCAAACTATATTGGGGGTGTCCAGGGATTGTCCGCGTGTTTCTTAGGGAAAAAGCTTAATATTGAACGGAATTTCACATGCTAATTTGAGTTTTGGAGTTTGTTCCGTCAGCATAGTTTCCGGAGTAAGCAGGAATTGAAGCTCGTTGGCCTCTTCAACTTTCACATTGGCATGGCCGGATGAAATCATTCCTATTTTTTCAGCTGCGGCATATGAAATATCTATCACACGGGTGTGCGAAAACGGGCCGCGGTCAGTGACCTTAACTACAACAAACTTTCCATTATCCAGATTAGTCACTTTGAGTAAAGTGCCTAGGGGATAGTTGCGGTGAGCAGCTACAAAATCGCAGGCATTATACTTATCGCCGTTGGTCATTTTCTTTCCAATCAACTTGTGCGAGTAGTATGAAACCCGGCCTGTTTCCTGTGCGGAAATGTGATGCCAAAGAGACAAAAAAAGGAACAAAACAGCGTTGTGTAATCTCATGCAAAAGGGATTAGTTTTTGCAAAGATATGACTTTTAATGAATTACACAATACCTTGCTCCATCATTGCGTGTGCAACCTTCATAAATCCGGCGATATTTGCTCCTTTCATATAGTTGATATAACCATCCGGTTGGGTACCGTATTTCACACATTGGTCATGGATATTTGACATGATCTGGTGGAGCCGGTTGTCCACTTCGGTAGCCGGCCAGGAGAGGTGCATGGCATTTTGTGTCATCTCCAGTCCGGAGGTGCTTACGCCACCGGCATTGACCGCTTTGCCGGGGCCATACAGAATTTTATGTTCAATAAACAGGTCAATGGCCCCGGGAGTGCAACCCATGTTAGAAATTTCTGCTACGCACAGGACATTATTCCCGATTAAGGCAAGTGCATCCTTTCTGTCCAGTTCATTTTGTGTGGCGCAGGGTAGTGCAATGTCCACTTTTTGTTCCCACGGCCTTTTGCCTTCAAAGAATTCTACTCCAAACTGTTCGGCATAGGGACTGACCTCGTCATTTCCGGTGGCACGAAGTTCAAGCATGTAGTCGATTTTCTCTCCGGAAACGCCATCCGGGTCATAGATATAACCATCCGGTCCGGAAAGGGTGACGACTTTGGCTCCCATCTGATTGGCCTTTAAAGCTGCGCCCCACGCCACGTTCCCAAAACCGGAAATGGCAATCGTCTTTCCTTTGATGTCATGACCATGCGTGTGTAGCATTCGGTCCACAAAATAGAGTCCGCCGTAACCTGTAGCTTCAGGGCGGATGAGTGAGCCGCCGTATTCGAGGCCTTTACCGGTAATGGTTCCGGTATGTTCGCGTATCAGCTTCTTATACATGCCATAAAGGTATCCGACCTCGCGGGCTCCCACGCCAATATCTCCGGCAGGAACGTCCATGTTGGGGCCGATATTGTGCCAGAGTTCGAGCATAAACGCCTGACAGAATCTCATCACTTCGGCGTCCGATTTTCCTTTGATATAAAAGTCGCTTCCGCCTTTAGCTCCGCCCATGGGCAATGTGGTCAGAGCGTTTTTGAAGATTTGTTCAAAACCCAGAAATTTCAGTATTGACAGGTTGACTGAGGGGTGAAAGCGTAACCCGCCTTTGTACGGGCCAATAGCATTGTTAAACTGAATGCGGTAGCCAAGATTGACCTGAACTTCACCGTGATCATCCACCCAGGGAACCCGGAAGGTAAAAATGCGGTCCGGCTCTACCAGTCGTTCGATGATTTTGGCTTTTTCGAATTCTGGATGCTGATTATAGACCTCTTCGATGGAGATGAGAACCTCTTTAACCGCTTGCAAATACTCTGTTTCGCCCGGATGCCTGGCTTCCAGATCGAACATCAGTTTGTCAATTGTCATACAACTATCTCATTATTTGTTTGCTATTTTCGTTTCGGGGAAACTGTTTGAAGAACTTTGTTGTTTTGCTCATAGAGGCTTGTTTTCAGTTATATAACAATTGAGAAGGCTCTGTTGTACCCACTTTTAGCGGAAAATTTAAACCAACCACAACTTTCTATTGCCGTGAAACCAAAAGATATCGATCATTTTTTGCTCAAGGACACTTCATTTGCCAATCTGATGCAAATGCGCATTTATAATGTCTTGCTGATTGCCCGCAAGTACGAAGCCTTTATGCTGGAGGATGACAGCCGGATTGATGAGAAGATTTTCATGGAATACGTCTCACTCAACCTGCGTTATCCACCCCGGTTTACGTTGGTGGTGGATGAAAATGAGGCATTGGTAGAGCTCAATGCACGAAACTATGACCTGGTGATTGTGATGCCGGGCAGCGATAATTTTGATATTTTTTCCGGAGCAAAACGAATCAAAGAGCAATTCTCCCGCATTCCCATAGTCGTACTTACTCCGTTTTCCCGGGAGGTGACTATCCGGCTTTCGAAGGAGGATTTGTCAGCCATTGATTATGTATTCAGTTGGTTGGGAAATGCCGATTTGTTGTTGGCAATTATTAAGTTGCTGGAAGATAAGATGAATGCCGAAGCAGATATGTGCTCAGTAGGGGTGCAGGCTATTCTGGTTGTGGAAGATAATATCCGGTTTTACTCTTCGATGTTGCCGCATTTGTACAAAATTATCCTCAAACAATCCCAGGAATTCTCGAAAGAAGCACTCAATGAACACGAGATGATGCTCCGGATGCGCGGTCGTCCTAAAATCCTCCTTGCCCGTACTTACGAAGAGGCGCTTTCCATTTATCAGACCTGTAAGCATAATCTGCTCGGGGTGATTTCCGATATCAGCTTTATGCACAATCAGGTGAAAGACAAGCAGGCGGGCATACAATTGTGCAGTTATATCCGGAAACAAGATCCCTTTTTGCCCATTATCATGGAATCGTCAGATGCGCAGAACCGGCCTTATGCCGACCAGTTACAGGCGGCTTTTCTGGATAAAAATGCGAAGTCTTTTCCTTATGAACTGGAGAGCGCTGTAATCCGGAATTTCGGTTTTGGTGAATTTGAATTTATTAATTCCGAAACCCAAGAGGTTCTGCTTAGAATAAAGGATTTGAATGAGTTACAGCACCGGTTGCATGAGATTCCCCAGGAGTCGTTGCTTTATCATGCCTCCCACAATCACATTTCCCGCTGGTTGTACTCCCGGGCGATATTTCCTTTGGCCGAATATATCCGACATCATAATTTTTCGGATTTTGGAACTTTTGAGGCTGGGAGAGAGGCGCTTTACAATGCCATTGTCAGCTATCGTCAAATGCGAAATCAAGGTGTAGTGGCCATTTTCAGGAAAGAGCGTTTTGACCGGTACAGCCATTTTACCCGCATCGGAAACGGCTCGTTAGGCGGTAAAGGACGTGGTCTCGCTTTTATTGATAACCTGATAAAACGCCATCAGGAATTTGAATCTCAGTTTGACGTGCCCATCCGGATTCCGAAAACCCTGGTGTTGTGTAGTGACCTTTTCGAAGAATTTATGGAAAATAACGGCCTCTATTCGTTGGCGCTTGGTAATCTATCGGACGAAGAGATTTTGCAGCACTTTTTGCAGGCACAGTTGCCCGATTCGCTTCATGAAGATTGCAAGGCTTTTGCCGAGGTGGTGAAAACACCCATCGCCATCCGCTCTTCCAGTACGTTGGAAGACTCGCATTACCAGCCCTTTGCCGGAGTGTACAAGACCTATATGATTCCGCAGAGTGAGGATATGGAGACGACCTTGAGCATGATTAGTGTTGGCGTTAAGTCGGTTTACGCTTCCGTCTTTTATAAGGAGAGCAAGGCGTACCTGCAAGCCACGCAAAATATGGTGGACGAGGAGAAGATGTCTATCATATTGCAGGAGGTGATCGGAAAAGATTTCGGAGATCGCTATT
The DNA here is from genome assembly GCF_022808675.1 of Parabacteroides sp. FAFU027. Lineage (NCBI taxonomy): Bacteria > Pseudomonadati > Bacteroidota > Bacteroidia > Bacteroidales > Tannerellaceae > Parabacteroides > Parabacteroides sp. FAFU027. The sequence continues at coordinate 83,186 of NZ_JAKZKV010000012.1, read as the reverse complement.
ATCCGTCGTTTTCCGGTGTAGCCCAGTCGATTAATTACTATCCCATCAATGGCGAAAAGATAGAGGAGGGGGTAGCCAACATTGCGTTGGGATTAGGTAAATATATAGTGGATGGCGGTGTTACCTTACGCTTTTCGCCGAGCCATCCGCAGCATGTACTCCAACTCAGTACTCCAGCGATGGCATTGAGGGAGACACAGATGAAGTTTTATGCACTGGATAAACATATTCCGGAAATTCCATTTCCGGTCAATGACGGGTTTAATCTCTTGTCCCTCAGTTTGAAGGAGGCTGAAAAAGACCAGACACTGCAACCGCTGGCGTCCACTTTTGAACTGCAAAATCAAATCATCCGGGATAGCTGGTATGAAGGGGGGCGTAAACTGGTTACTTTCAGCTCTATTTTAAAATACAATGCTTTTCCTCTGGCTGAAATGCTCCGGCAAATCCTGAAAGTTGCTCAGGAGGAGATGGGGTGTCCGGTCGAAATAGAGTTTGCCGTAAATCTCAATGAGCCGGAAAATTCGAAAGGTGCTTTTTACTGGTTGCAGATTCGTCCTATAGTCAATCCCAATAAATCGGTGTCGGCCGATTTTAGCGACCTCTCTTCAACCGGGGCGTTAATTTATTCAGAAAAAGCACTGGGGCATATGGTGATTACGGATGTTGCTGATATTATCTATGTGAAAAGTGCGGGATTTCGTCCGCAAAACAATCCGGTAATCGCCCGAGAGATCGAACGGCTCAACCAACAGTTTATCGAAAGCGGACGCGGGTACATCCTTGTCGGTCCAGGGCGGTGGGGCACAGCCGATCCGGCACTGGGTATTCAGGTAAAATGGGCGCAGATTTCGTCAGCCCGCTTAATCGTGGAGACGGTTTTGGATAAATACCGGATAGATCCCAGCCAGGGGACCCACTTTTTCCAAAACCTGACCTCATTCGGGGTAGGGTATTTTACGGTAAATCCTTTCCTGAAGACCGGATTTTTCGATGAGCAATATCTGAATGAACAAGAGGCCGTTTATGAAACTGAATTTGTACGGCATGTCCGTCTTGAAAAACCGGTTCTTATTAAGATTAATGGGAAAAAGGGAGAAGGAGTAGTGCGGGTAGAAAGGGAGTAATATTAAGAACGGGTTGAAGTTTTTGGCTTCAACCCGTTGCATTTTATTTATCACCATTCTCAAGCAATCCCAGCAGATACTGTCCGTAAGCTGTTTTGTCTAAAGCTTTACCCAGCTTGGAGAGTTGAGCATTGTCAATCCATTTGTTTCTCCAGGCAATTTCCTCGATGCAGGAAACATAAAAGCCCTGGCGGTTTTGGATCGTCTCAACGAAGTTACCCGCTTCGAGCAAGCTGTCGCAGTTTCCGGTATCCAACCAGGCAAATCCGCGTCCGAAAAGCTGAACCTTGAGTGAGCCTTCTTCCAGATAGAGGCGGTTCAGGTCGGTAATCTCCAATTCACCACGAACCGATGGTTTCAGGCTTTTGGCTTTTGCCACCACGTTTGAATCGTAAAAATAGAGCCCCGGTACTGCATAATGAGATTTCGGATGCTCCGGTTTTTCTTCCAGGCTAACCACATTATTGTCCGCATCAAATTCAACCACACCATAAGCACGTGGATCTTTTACTGCATAACCGAAAATACAGGCTCCTTTGTCCATGGTCGCAGCCTTTTTAAGCATGCTTGAAAATCCTTGTCCGTAAAACATGTTGTCCCCCAAAATCAGGCATCCCGCTTCTCCATTAAGGAATTCTTCCCCTAAAAGAAACGCTTCTGCCAGTCCATTCGGCTTCTCCTGAATCTTATAAGAAAAACTCATGCCCAGCTCTTCACCCGTTCCCAACAGGTCTCTGAACATCGGCAGGTCACGTGGAGTAGAGATGACCAATACCTCGCGGATACCGGCAAGCATCAGGGTGGATAACGGGTAATAAATCATCGGTTTGTCATAAACCGGCATGATTTGTTTGGAGATAGCTTTAGAAAGCGGGTACAAGCGTGTGGCACTTCCTCCGGCAAGGATAATTCCCTTCATAGTTATTTTCTGATTTAGACTGTTAGCAATATTCCGGGCAGGACATATCTGAAATCCTGCGGCAATTGCGGCAAAGATAACACATTGCGATGTACGATTTATGAAGAAAATAAAAAAACCCACAAAAAACACCCCTGAGCAGATTCTGTTTCAAAATTGTTTTATCTTTGTACCGATTTACACCGAAAGCGCTATCCTTGCGCACCGACACAATAAATCCAAGATTTTTTTTATCGCATTACTTTTAGCTGATACCGATAGCGCGTCTCGTCGCTTTTCTTTATCGTTTTCTCCAAAAAAGAATATACTGTAACACCCATGTTTACATCTGAAGAATTAAACTCCAAGGTTTTAACCGAGCTTAAGACCATTGCAAAAGGAATGGGACTGAAGCGTGTTGATACGCTCAAGAAAGATGAACTCATCAATAGAATAATAGAGAATCAAAAGGTTGAAATACCGGCTGTTGAGCCCGTTATAGAAAAAGTACCCGAAACTGCATCCGCAGGTGAGGACAAGAAACGCCGAACCCGGATTAAGCAATCGGCAACGCCTGATACAGAAGCCCCAAAGGCTAATGTCGAAACGGCACCACAGGTTCAGGAGCAACCACGTAAAGTGGTTACGCCTTCGAGTGAGGATAAACCTTCCGAGGCCGCAGCTCAACGTCCGCAACAGCAAGATTCCCGCCAATTTGCTGCGCCCAAACTATCCCAGTATTTTCATGGCAAAAAAAATATTGTCGTGCATCGTTCCTTTAAAAATGAGGAGGAGGAAAAACCTATCTTGCCGGATATTCCGGTTGATGCCGATGAGCCGGAAGAAGAGCCAATCGTAGCACAGGAGCAGGTTGCTGCTGTTGAAACTGAAGTAATTGCTGATGTACCGCAAGAACCACAACCTCAGGTTGGACAAGATACCCGGATGAACCGTCCGCGTTTCGGAAATGGTAAACACCATGAAAAACCGTACGAATTTGAAGGTATCCTCATTGGTAACGGTGTCCTCGAAATTATGCCTGACGGATACGGTTTCCTTCGTTCCGCAGATTATAACTTCCTCACTTCTCCCGATGATATCTACGTTTCTCAGTCGCAAATCCGTCTTTTCGGATTAAAAACCGGTGACCTGGTCGAAGGAGCTATTCGTCCCCCGAAAGAAGGCGAAAAGTACTTCCCGTTGGTAAAAGTGGAAAAAATCAACGGACGTTCACCTGAATATGTGCGTGACCGCATTCCGTTTGACTTCCTTACCCCGCTTTTTCCGGATGAGAAATTCAATCTTTGCCGCGGTAAAAATGACAGTCTGTCCATGCGTGTGGTAGATATGTTTTCTCCTATCGGAAAAGGACAGCGTGGTCTTATCGTCGCTCAGCCCAAGACGGGTAAAACTATGTTGCTGAAGGAAATTGCCAATTCAATTGCGGCAAACCATCCTGAGGTTTATATGATTATCCTGCTGATTGACGAGCGTCCTGAAGAGGTTACCGATATGGCCCGCAGCGTACGTGCCGAGGTGATTTCATCTACATTCGATGAACCGGCTGAACGTCACGTGAAAATTGCCAGCATCGTATTGGAAAAGGCGAAACGTATGGTAGAGTGTGGTCATGATGTCGTGATATTGCTGGATTCAATCACTCGTTTGGCGCGTGCCTACAATACGGTATCACCTGCATCCGGTAAAGTGCTTTCCGGTGGTGTGGATGCCAATGCACTTCATAAACCAAAACGTTTCTTCGGTGCTGCCCGCAACATTGAAAACGGAGGTAGTCTTACCATCATTGCAACGGCTCTGACCGAAACCGGCTCTAAAATGGATGAGGTAATCTTCGAAGAGTTCAAAGGTACCGGTAACATGGAGCTTCAGCTTGACCGTAAACTGTCTAACCGTCGTATCTTCCCGGCTGTGGATATTACCGCTTCCAGTACACGTCGCGACGATTTGCTGCTTGACCGTGATACGTTGAACCGTATGTGGATTATGCGTAGCTATCTGTCGGATATGAACTCGGTTGAGGCAATGCAGTTTATCTCTGACCGGATGAATAAAACGATCAATAACGAGGAGCTACTGCTTTCGATGAACGATTAATCAAGGGCTTGACATACACCTGCTTTTATACGGAGCGGTACTGAAAAATGGTCAGGAGTCACTCTCCCTCGCATTTTTCAGTGCCGCTCTCTCGTTTTTCAGTGCCGTTATTGCATTTCGGAGTGACTCCAGGGCATTTTTCAGTGCCTCCCATGCACTTTTCAGCGCCGTTGACGCACTTTTCAGCGCCGTTGACGCATTTTTCAGTGCCGCTTTTGCATTTCGGGGTGACTCCGGACCATTTTTCAGTGACTCCCATGCGTTTTTCAGTGCCTTACAGTCTGGAGCAGGTTCTTTTCCGGGGAATATTTGCTCCATGTTAACATTCAAATCCTTTGATACGTTGACGAAATAATTATCTTTGCTATTCAAACTAAAACGAAATAATAATGGCTAACAAAAGAAATCTGAAGAAAGCGATTCACCAGGTGACCGCTGCTCTGTTTTCGGAGTGTATAATTTTCAAAGAGTTTATTCCAGGTGTAGATGCTGATAAGGCCGATAAAGCATTGGATAAAATACTTGACTTTCAGAGCGAATACCTGAGCCGTGTAAACAAATATGGTGGAAAAGAGGATGCTAAGCTTGTAAAAGCTTACTTCAAAAAGTTGACTGCAGATATTACGACTGATGCACAAAATCTATTCAAAGAGATTAACGAGCTGAATAAATGAGGCGATATCTAAGCCGTGCTATTTATAAAACGATAGGATGGCGTCACAATATGACCGTGGATATCCCTGATAAATGCGTGATTTGTGTCGCTCCTCATACCAGTAACTGGGATTTTGTACTGGGTAAACTGTTTTATTCTTCTATCGGCAAAACGGCTTCATTTCTGATGAAAGATAGCTGGTTCTTTTTTCCCGTTGGACTACTTCTGAAATCCATTGGAGGTGTCCCTGTAAACCGGAAGCAGACAGAAGGTCTTCGTGAACAACTGGCAGAGGAATTTAAACGCCGGGAACGGTTTCAGCTGGCCATCACACCCGAAGGTACCCGCAAGCTTAATCCGGTCTGGAAAAAAGGCTTTTACCATATCGCATCGATGGCTGAAGTTCCCATTGTCCTGATTTATATGGATTACGGGAAAAAGGAGATCGGTACGATAGGTGTTTTTCATCCGACAGGAAATGAAGATATGGATATTCGTCAGATTAAGCTTCAGTTTAAAGATATAAAAGCCCGATATCCGGAGAAATTTTCAATTGGGTAACAGGTCCTAAAAGTGTTGATTATTCTATCGGGTAATCAGCACTTTTTGATTTATATCGGGTTATATTGTTGGCTTTCATTAAATCAGCAGAGTAACCACCAAGACTTTCGGGAATACACCAAAACCACTCCACCTAATCTTATTGACAAACAAGTTTTTCACCATTTAAAACAGGGTCTATTTATATTGGGGGAAGAAGCTGTTAAGGCATTTCTCCTGTATAGTAGCCATTTTGTGTTTTATACGTGTTTTTGTGTTGATCCAGGTATATCTCTTCATAGTCGCGTGAGTCTCCATATCCGGAGAGTGGAACTACATTGACATCAAACCGACACTCCAGCATACCATTAGGAATTATATTGCCATATATTCGGATTTGATGTTCTACATAACCGGTATTTAATTCACTATTGTAAGTGATATTGATATATTGCGTTTTTCCCGGCATAATCATTGTTTTTTCATGTTTTTTGACCACCACGCAACCACAGGAGGTTAGGATGTCGTTGATTATCAAAGGGTCCTTGCCTTTATTGATGACCGGGAAGACCATTTTGAGCATCTCACCCTGGCGTATAGGATAATAGTGCCGGATGGAATCTTTCACTTCAGCCTGAGTTGGATTTATCTTTTTACTGCATGATATACAGCCAAACATAGAAATAATAGTGAATACACTTATGATAAGTCTATACATTGTGAATTTATTTATTTTGAGGAGTTAGTCTGATTTCGTCTAAGGCTAATTTTGTGCCAGTTGTTTTTTGGGGGATTATCCGTATTGTAAAATTATCCGTATCGGATATATTGATATTTCCTTCAAAAGCTATGACCCGGGGATTTTCATCGGAATCAGATACTGAATAGGATGAAGGCGAAAGTTTTTTATAAAGTTTCCCGTTTTTATACAGTTCTACCTGCTCCGGAATGCTTATGTGTAAATGATCCTGCTTCAAAAAGGTGAGGCTGATTTTATTTTTGGAAGAATTCTTTATCTGAGGGATGGCGATTTCAAGATTTCCCTGTGAATGTAACAGCCATCCGCAGTGGTAATTATCCGGCAATCCTGATAATCCATCGCAAAGTATAGATAAGTCAGTATAGTCTTCGTCTAAAGGAGTTAATGCCTTCAATGGTTGGTTAAGTAACAAATTTGTTTTTCCCGCTGAAGGTAGAAGTACCGTTCTCCATTCATTAAGATAGGTCGTAATTTCTCCACCGGATTCACGGTAGCGTTTACATCCCGGTATATCCGGGTGTTGTTCCAGTTGTTTCAACCAGCCATCAGTTTCCCTGCGTATCATAATCCGGTTTTTTTCCGGGTATGCCAGGCCGTATTCGAGGGAGCCGTTGCTTCTGGCTATTTCAAGTCGGGTAAATGATAATGCAATGCGCAGTTCGTTCAGTCGTTTTTTTTCTTCCGGTGTTGTTATGTCCGGAGCTTCTTGTAACAGATTGTAAAAGTGAACGAAGTCAGATGTATGTAAGAACGTATGCTTACTCTCAGATATTCCGCCATAAATATTTAAAGGCAATGGAGAGCGAATAGCTTTGTTTTCCATTCCCAGATAGAAGGGAATAAGTTGATTGTAGAAATGAGGGTAGGCTTGTTTGAAATAATTACTGACCAATTGATCGACAGATAGATCCGGATTGATTAACAAGGCCGAAAGCACGAACGATTGCATGTCGCTCAGTGTCGAATAATCATACCCACTGCCATTGAGAAAGATTCCCTTTACGCCCTTCTGTTGATAAAAATGAAGTCGTTGTTGTATTATCTTCAGTACAGGAAATGGGGTCAGGTAGTCATCGTAATTATTGATATAATCCCACACCAGAATATTGGAAGTTATCTTATGGCAATCGGTCAAACGTTTGGCAACACGAACAGGCATTTCCCCATCAGGTTGATAGCGAAGAGGAAAATCAATTGCACTGACAATAATACCAGTATTGATGGGGAGGACTTGTTGAGGAAGCTCTTGGGTGCTAAGGTAAGCGGATGTGAAAAACTGGTGTTTGGGAAAGCGATTGGCCAGGTGTATAATTAATCGCGTAACAGCCGGAGATGCTGAGTTTAAAGAGTTTCCGGCCTTTTTGCACTCTGCGCAATTGCATACTATTTTATTATCAGCGGGAAAAATCGCAAAACGCATGGACTGTTTTTCGCCTTCTCCAAAATTATCAAGGATGTAATGCTCAATGCAGCGATAGGTTTCCGGGGAAGAAAAGCAGAATTGCTCCTCTTTTTTTATACCGTCAACAGTTGCATATACTGATTCGGGTGAATTTTTACCCAGTATTTTCACCAGACCATGCCCCCATATTCCCCAGTCGGCATCAAAACCGGAATTTCCTAAAACAGGAGGCATGTCACTATTCAGGCATGTGATAGGGGTATAAAGGCTCCGGTACTCAAAGGCGAAGGTGCCACAGGTGTCAGATAAGTGAATAAGAGCCGGTGGCAGATCCGGAGTATTGATGTGTGAGTTTTCGATGGAGATGTATTTCATTACCTGGTACATGAGCCAAAGCAAGCCTGTTTTGTTTCTGGCTGTGAGTTTTGCTCCGTTTTGAATTGAGTGGATAGCAAAATCGATTTTAAGTGTATCGTTAATGGAGACAGAGATCTCATAATATCCGGAGATATGGCGATTGTAAACGATCCGGTCAGGTAGATCGGAGCGACGTTTGATGTGTTGATAAAAATATTCGCTCCACCTTACATTTTCCTCCGTTGAGTTTTCGGGGATAATTGCCCATCCTTTTGGGGTAGGAATGCTTTTGTGTCCGGTTGATGCGTTGATTGTCCCGGTAAATATCAGCGCGATGAGTAACACAAAATATAATAAAGTCGGATGTTTATAAGGCGACGCTAAGCTGTACATAGACATTATAGAGGTTCTTATAAGATGTATTGGTAGCTGTTTGATTATAATAGGTGTACCAGGTGCCGGTCAATCCTGCTGTAAGATTATGTGACAGCAGATATTGTCCGCCCAAACCTACCATCGTATTCATGTGGGAAAATGTACTCGGTAGTGCATTGTTCAGGATAGATATTTCAGGCGCAGATCCTATGCCTGTGATCATTGACAGATTGCTGTGTTTGTTATTACCGACGTATAAACGACTTTGCAAACTGGCATTGTAATAGAAAGATGATTGCATGCGGTATATCTCCAATTTTGTATTGGCCCAGATCTTTTCCCAATTCTTGGAAATAGTCGGGCCTGCGATCCAAAGATTTTCGTCGGAAGCTAGTCGTTTATAGCCGATGTGGATTCCCACTTCCATGTCCGCTTGCAATGATTTGCTGAATGTGGAATTGAATGAACAGGTCGGAAAAAAACGATTGGCCCAGGCTGCGTTTAATGTCAGGTTGTAGCTTTTGCTTAATTGGTGTGCCCATTCAGCTTGTAGCTGGATACCTGTACCTCCCTGTGAAATGGAATCGCTTAGTAAATAGTTTTCTTCAACGCCTTTACGTCCTGTGTAATTCGCTGTAAATGTATATGAATCATGTTGTTTTTTATGAGAAAACTCAGCCGTTGCGACAGACATTATTTCGTATGAGTCATTATAGTGTGATTGCATGTAGCTAAACCGGGCTTCATTCTGAGATGAAGAGTATTGTAATTCGCGCAAATGGCCTGAAAACTGAGCTTGTTCAGCAAAAGCGGGAATATAGAATTTCTGATAGTAATAGGCCGAATCGTATTGACGCATTTTCTCAAATATCAGACCTTTATTGTATCTTAATTCTTTGTCTCCGGGATTGTAAAGTAATGCAGTATCGAGTATGGCTATGGCCTCATTGCGATTTTGTTTCCCGGATAATTGCTGAGCATACAAAATACTACTTTGGGTAAACATTCCGATTACCTCTTTATTGTTTCTGTAATAGCCAATGTCATTGTGAAGCAACTCCCGGGCCGCTTGATATTGTGTGTTTTGGTTTAGCCAGAAGGCTTGTTTGATTCTAAAGAACAGGTCAGACGGATATAGTATGCGTCCCGTATTGATATAATGCTGCATGATATCGTATCGGCCGAGTGTTGCAGTTGCATTAACAATATAATGCAGTCCGGGATTACTATGGGGGGATACTTGTAATAACCGTTGCGCTTCCCTTTGCACGGCTAATGTAGCCCCATTTTCTGTCAGGTGTTTTATATAAGGAATGGAGATCTCCTCATAACTGTCAGCGTATTTGGACGCCTTTTCTTGTGGTGAATTTTGAATGCTATTGTATAGTAATTCGAGCGCCTCGGGTGTCCGGTCCATTTTGTCCAGTATCAACGCCTCCTTTTCGATTAGTGAAGGGTGATCGGGGTAATCTCTTGATAATATTTTCAGGGTTGACAGTGCTTCTTCATAGCGGGAAAGTGCCTGATAGCAGGTAATAGAGTACTCCAGTGCTTTTTCTGTCATTTCATCATTTCCTTTGCGATGCAGAATAATCCGGATGTATTCAAGAGCTTCGGTATAATCGCTTTTGGCCATCAGTTGAGAAGCTCGTTTTAGACAGCTTTCCTGCATCAGGTCGGAAATGTCCTGGTCTTGTGGAAATGAGTTGTAAAGCGTTTGTAGTATTGAATAAGAGCGGCTTTCATCGCCCATACGGCTATATAATTGATACTCTTTGTATAGGAGCGTTTTCGTTTTACCGTACCTTTTCCTGGCTTCACGCAGATAGTAGATGGCATCGTCTGTATAACCCCGGGTAAGCGCCGTATTTAGCAGGTAGTTGAGAGTTTCTTCACTTTTGTTCCTATTCTCATAAGCAATTCCATAGAGTGTGTATGGATCGTTCTTCTGATTAAATTGGGCTGCTTCCACAATCAGGACGTTATAAAGAGTCCTGAGTTTTGGGTTTCGGGGGAGCTTTTCTTTTAGCAAAGTTATCGCTTCGGAATAGCGGGATAGTTTTGTTAATACCTCAATCTTTCTTTTTAAAAGGAGGCAGCTGTTGGGGAAGTATCCCAGTCCCATATTGGCAATTGTAATGGCGCGATCGTTATTCCCTTCTTTCAGGTACAGCCCGGTTAGATCTGCAAAATAGCATTCTTTTTTATTGATTGTCAGAAGATTCTCTATTGTAGAGATGGCTGATGGCCGTTTGTCTCTTTTGATTTCTTCCTGGTACTGCTCTTCATAGACCTGGCTAGCCCGGGTGTTCAGGGACTGGTTATTGGGGAAAATCGTTCTTAGCCGTTTTAGCATTCTGATGGCTTCTTCTGTATTTCCCTGCTTTCGGTACATCTCTATTTTTCGTATCCAGAGCGGATACGAGTAAGGCTGTTCTTCGAGTAATTCGTTGATGTAACAAATTGCACTTGAGTAATTGTGGGTTTCCTCTTCAATGTTTACCAGTATCTGGCGGGCTGCATTATTAGACCGATCCTCTATCAACGCTTTGCCCAACTGATATCTGGCCTTTTCGTAATCTTTACGGTGATACCAGTATTGACCACATAATCCAAGTAATTGAGAGTTTGAGTCATATAGCCTCGAAGCTTCGTCTAATTTAGCTTTACCTCTTTCCCACAGTTGTTTGCGAAATAGCGTTTTTATCTCTTTTACGTATTCCTTAATACTAACGTCATCCGGCTGTGTCGCCAATATCCTAAATGTCCCGATAATTAAAAAGGCCAATAAAAATGCAACTCTTGCTCTTTGTTTTTTCATACTGTGCTCTTTCTGTGCGCAATGCTTTGTTGAATCTCTGCAATTTTACGAGATTCGTTTCTGTTATGCTTTTGCTGGTTGTGTGGTCTTCTGAAATCCTTTTCGGGTCATATTTCCCCACTTAAATTCTCTCTGAGTTAGGTAATTGAAATAACCTTTTAATGAGAAAAACGAACAGATCGGATGGTAGATGACAGGTTCGATAAGGGCAACCAGAAATAACCTGAAGTAATTAAATCTGCCTTTGTAAGGCGTCCCGATGTATATGTCATAGCGGAAGACAAAAATCCCAACGGTCTGAGCATATAGATAGGTAAACAGCAGGATTATCCAGGCTGTGCTCCAGTTTAGTCCGGTTGCAAAATAGAGATAGATTATGATTAGTAGTCCAATAACTTCTATGATAGGCGCAATGAGTTCAAATACAAATAGATAAGGCAATGTGAGCATGGATAGCTGTTTGTATCTGGGGTTAAACATTAGTTTGTAGTGACTGGAAAAGAGTTGCAACAACCCTCTGGCCCAACGGGTACGTTGTCTGTTAAGGATACTTAGAGAATACGGGCCTTCGGTCCAGCAACAGGTATAGGGAATCTGGACTACTCGATAGGACTGTGCATTGTCACACATGTATGAGATCATTCGAATAACCAGATCCATATCTTCGGCAAATGAGTTGGGGTCGTATCCTCCGGCATTGATCACGACAGAGCGGTCAAATAGTCCAAATCCTCCGCTCACATTGGGCATAGCATTGATGGTACTCCAGCCCTGTTTTCCCATCAGGAACGAGCGTAAATATTCATTTTCCTGAAACAGCGGGATAAGCGTTTTTGGGGGATATACTGATTTTATCACTCCGTTTGCCATTTCGCATCCGTTTGCCATGCGCATAACAGCGCTGACCGCAATCACTTTATGTGGAGAGTTGAGTACCGGATGAATAACCCGGTACAGAGCGTCTTTTGCCAATATACAATCTACATCTGTGCAGACAAAATAATCATAGGAGGCCGCATTGATTCCTGCATTGGAGGCATCAGCCTTGGTGCCTCCGTTTTCTTTGTCTACAACGACCAGATTTTTATAAGCCGGATTCGTAGATTTTAGTATTTTCCGAAAAGGAGCCTTAGTCTTGATTCGTTCGATGTATAACACCGGTTCCTCTTTTAGCTCAAAGTGTTCGATTAGTTTCTCGAGCGTTTTGTCCTTGCTTCCATCATTGACCAGTACCACTTCATAGCAAGGATAGTCCAGACTGAGCAGCGAGTTTACATTGTCAATTACAGTTTTTTCTTCATTATAGGCCGGTGCGACTATAGAAATACCGGGGGTATATACTGAGTGGCGGATAATGCTGTTTTCATACAACGGTACCCTATAGCATTTTGACCGCCAGATCGAGAAAAAAGCGGAAATAGTCAAAAATAAGTAACTGGAGAATATAGCCAGAGAGTAGAAGTAAACAGTGTATTCAAAGAATGTTTGTAGCATTGAGGTCATACGGCAGATTGTGAATAAGTATAATAGACATCAGTGAATATATTTTGATCAAGGTAGTTTGCTTTATGTGCCATTTGTCCAAAGATTCGTCGGCCATCTTCGCTGTAATTAAAGAGAACTTTAAGAGCGATTCGTTTCGTTTCTATATCATTGGCACTGGAGAATGCTTGTTTCAGAAAAGGAGTTCTGTTTTTCTCTTTTATATGGAGTAACCCGGATAGGATAGATTGTTTAATTACTTCGGGTTGAGTCGGGTATTCATCAACAAGCCGTTGTTCGATTGCGGTATATTTTAATTCACAAAGAGTTTGAATAATCTCTTTCCGTAGTTTCAAATTGTCAGTGTCTAGTAACGGTATCAGATATTCACAGTTTTCAGTCTGTTCAAAATAGCGGATCTCACCAATCAGAAACGTACGCAATTCGTCATTTTGTGTTCGGATTACCCAGGGGAGGAAATTTGGAATCAGATTACCCTGATTTTTTCTTTGAAGGAATATATTGTGCATTTCCAGTTTATCGTATTCGCTGAAGTGTGTATCAATGTCTTCATCCAGAAACCGGAAGGGGTCGTTTTGAGAAAGCCACATGTAAGCTATGCGCGTAGCTTTTCTGAGTTCCCATTTTCTATGGTATAACATAGACGAAAGAACCGATTCGCCTACTGTTTCATTGATGCTTTGTAATGATTTTAATAACCTTATCACCCGGTACGCTTTGCCATATCGTATTTCATGTTCAAAAAAGTGCGGTAATCCGAATGCGATGACCATCTGATGCAGATTGTATTGATTGATAGTCTCGTTTTCTTCCTTTAATCTTACCAATAGAAAAACGATATAGCGTTTATCTTCAGTTATAAGTCGTCTCTTTTTTAATGCCAAAGCTTTGGAAATCTGATCAGAGGTTAGCTTCTCGTTTTGTGTAGCTATAAGAATCATTTTCTTATAATACAATGCAACTAACTTTTGGTGCCGGAAAGAGCGATAAGTGGATTTTAGTCGTGCAATCAGGATATAGGTCCACAGATATATCCAGACGCATATCAGTGATAGTATAATGAATACACTAAAACGAATTACCCAGGGGTATTCTAAGAAGCGATCATAGTATAGATAGAAGTAATACGTATAGTAATCTATCCAGTTTAATATTAATACTCCGCTATTTTCCATTTATATCTTGATATTTAGATGGTTGCAATGAATAAATAATCAGAAATCAGCTTGCTGATTATTCAAATGAAATAGGAATGGAGAATGTTGCTCTTATGTTGTTTATGTCTTGTATAGCCCTGATTTAGTTACAATAACAATCAGGAAACATGTGCGATATTTTTTTTGATGAAACAATCATTGTTTTAGATAGAGCTATAGAGTATAGTTGTTTATCCGTTTCTATGATTGTTATATCTCTGTTTTTTAATGTTTAGATAATGCAACGAATAGATTCAGCAGTTAGTGCGTTGATTGTCTATGTGCAGTGGTACTAAGAGCCTGTTTAAATTTTACCGAAATCTTTTTATAAGCAGGTAAATCGTCTTTCCTTGCTCTATATTTAGTCTTTTCCCAGTCTGTTTTTTACTTTTTCCCCTTGATTTAGCCTGCTAAATTAAGGGGGGAGTGAAAAATCTACTTCGAAATAGTTCTAAAAAAGTCGAGTGAAAAAATTAAAAACAGACTCTAAATGAATGAGTGTTTTTTACTACCCCTGGTTCCCTTTCTCTCTTGTCTTTTTACTCTTTTGCAGTTATTGCTAAGTTACATAAGCTTCGTTGTTTCTTTATATTATTCAAATTTCAATTTTTAAATAATTCAGATGCAAACTTACTTAGTTTATTTTTGCGGTGCAAAGATATGGTATTGATGTGTTTGTAATATTTAATGAAGCATAATAAGTATTTACTTGAATGTTTTTACGCCTTCGCTGTGCTTTTATTGATGAAGTTTAATCTAAAGAGTCGCTGGGTATTGAGTCGATTGGGTATATTTGTCAAGCAGATATTATTTCTTTAATAAATAAGATATTATTCACTATGAACGAACTCCGCATCACCCTGTACCAAAGCGATATTGTCTGGGAGGATAAAAAATCAAATCTGGAAAACCTCTCCGAAAAACTGAAACAACTTTCCGGTATAACAGACCTTGTTGTGCTTCCTGAGATGTTTTCTACCGGCTTTTCTATGAAGTCAAAGGAAATGGCAGAGAGCATGGATGGCTACACAATTCGTTCTTTACGGGAATTGGCCCGACATAATGATGTTGCCTTGTGCGGAAGCATGATTGCCCTGGATGCCGGACGTTATTATAACCGCGGTTTTTTCATTCATCCGGATGGATGTGTGGAGCATTACGACAAACGACACTTGTTCCGTATGGGCGATGAGCCAAATCATTACAGCAGTGGTCTGGAACGTCTGATTGTCAATTACAAGGAGTGGAAGATTTGTCTGTTGATATGTTATGACCTGCGCTTCCCGGTGTGGGCGCGCAATGTGCAGAATGAGTATGACTTACTGATCTATGTAGCCAACTGGCCGGCTTCCCGTTCAAAAGTCTGGAATCTGTTATTACCGGCGCGTGCGGTGGAGAATATGGCCTATGTGTGTGGTGTGAACCGTGTGGGAACAGATGGGCTTGGTTTGAAATATAGCGGGGATTCTACGCTGATTGATGCCCGCGGTCAAACGGTTGTTTCCTGTACACCGGGTGTTGAGGAGTGCCTGACGGCTGTTGTCTCGATGGATTCGTTGGAAGATTTCCGTAAGAAATTTCCGGTATGGATGGATGGAGATCGGTTTGAGATAATTTGAGAATTAGCAAATTAGCAAATTCGAAGATGTGAAGATTAATTCCCGAATTTGTACATCCTGGAATTATGTTATTTGTGCCTGATTGGCATTTTTCAGAATAAAGGGCAATTTGAGATCATTTGAAAACTTGCAGATGTGATAATTAGCGAATTAGCAAATTTGAAGATGTTTTGAAGATATGAGAATGTGAAGATGTGGAAATTATTTTCCTAATCTCCACATTTTCAAATCTGCTAATTCTCAAATTGACACATCCTCAAATTTGCTAATCTGCTAATTTACTATTTTTTCAAATTAGCAATAATCGCTTTCGCAGCGTGTTCCGGTGCGCCTGGTTCGCCAAGTAAACGGTCTATTTCCTGGTAGCCGGTTTTTATCTCTTCCCGATAGTTTGTGTTGGTCAGAAGCAGATTCAGCTCTTCTGTCAGGTTTTCTACCGATGCCTTGTAGCCCAATAGTTCCTTAACCACTGTACGGTTGGCTATCAGATTGACCAACGAGACATAAGGCACTTTCAGAATCTTTTCCACGACATAATAAAGTATCTTTCCTCCGCTCTGGTAATAGCAAACCGCTTGAGGTACGTCAAAGAGGGCTGTTTCCAATGTGGCTGTTCCGGATGTTACCAGGGCTGCATACGCATTGCTCAGTAGAGGGTAGGTCTGTCCGAAGACAATCTTAGCTTCTGTGTCCTGAATGTAAGTGGCATAATATTCCCGGTCAATGCCCGGAGCGCCCGCAATGATAAACTGGTATCCGGGGAAATCCTTTGCTGCATCCAGCATCAGTGGCAGATTCTTGTCAATCTCCTGTTTGCGGCTACCGGCGAGCAGTGCAACAATGGGTTTTTCGCTTAATTTATTGGTGCTTCGGAATGAAGCAACCTCTGCCTGTTGTGTGGTTTTATAATGGTGAATCTCGTCCAGAGAAGGATTTCCCACATATTGGATGGGGTAATCATGCTTTTGATAAAACGGCACTTCGAAGGGTAAAATCGAAAACATCTTATCCACATATCGCTTGATATCCTTGATGCGATACTCTTTCCATGCCCAGATTTTAGGGGAAATGTAGTAGTGAACGGGGATGCCCAATTCTGTCTTTACAAATTTAGCAATCTTGAGGTTGAAGCCCGGATAGTCGATGAGAATCACCACGTCAGGCGCAAAAGACTTGATTTCCTGCTTACAGACCGCCATGTTGCGCATGATGGTCTTCAGATTCATCAAGACGGGGATGAATCCCATAAAGGCCATTTCCCGGTAATGTTTAATCAATGTTCCTCCCTGAGCCAGCATCAGGTCTCCGCCCAGAAAACGGAATTCAGCTTGTGTATCTTCTTTTTTCAGGGTAGCCATCAGGTTGGCAGCGTGCAGGTCGCCCGATGCTTCACCGGCAATTAGAAAGTATCTCATTCCAGACGGTTTTTCAGGTGGTCAATATAGTGGTGAGCAGTCAAATCGACTTTGCAGGGAACGACCGAAACATAATCATTGGCCAGTGCCCATTCACAGGTATCTTTCGCATCAGGTTCGCGGTTGTACATCGAACCTGTGAGCCAGTAGTATTCCCGGCCGTGTGGGTCGGTGCGTTTCATAAACTCTTCCTGCCATACCGCATCGGTTTGTCTGGAGACCCGGATACCTTTCACATCAGGAGTGTAAGGTACATTTACATTCAGGCAAATACCGGGAGAAATGCCATTGGCTAATATATCGGTAGCTATACGTCGGACGTAGATCTGACTTACGGAGAAGTCTGCATTGCTTAGAAAACTACACAAAGAAAATCCCACAGAGGGGACTCCGGCAATACATCCTTCGATTACTGCACCCATCGTCCCTGAATAGTGAATACTTACAGCAGAGTTGGAGCCATGATTAATTCCGGAAACCAGCAGGTCCGGTTTGCGTTCCAGTAGTTGGTTGAATGCCAGTTTTACGCAATCTACAGGGGTTCCGTTACATTGGTAAACTTCCAGGTCGTTTTCTTCTTTGATTTTATGAAAACGGAGCGGTGTGTTAGGTGTAATTGCACTCGATTGACCGGAACGGGCAGAATCGGGAGCCATTACGATAATCTGTCCCAATCCGCGCAGAGCTTCGATCAGCGAGGCAATGCCTTTTGCGTGAACGCCATCATCATTGGTGACAAGGATGAGCGGTTTGTTGCTATGTTGGATGTCCATGTTGTTGTCTTTTGTTGTTACAAATTTAGCCAAATATTCGCTGAGAAGGAAATAATGAAGTTTAGATTGATTACCGCATCAGTTTTTCCATCACCTCTTCGTAATCGTATTGTAAATCTTCATGAAGCGTTGCCAACGCTTTGTGTATGCGGGTTAGCTGGCGCATGTAGATGTTTTGCAGCGTTGCATTTTTATCCAAAGGAAGCCCGGATTCCCGTAGCTTTAAGCAGAAATAGATGTGTAAATCGGCATCGGTGCGTTTTGAGCCGGAATATTTGGCATAGCGGTTGATTTGACGAAGGATTTTTTGAAGCGTTTTCTTGCTCAGGGTGAGATTCCGTCGGTTTACCTCTTTGAACAGTATGTCCATCTCCTTCTTAATCCCATCGACATAACCGGTTTCGTCGTCAGCTTCATACAACAGGTAGGAGAGGAACTCCTTATTTTCCTTTTTGTATTTAATCAGTCGGATGCAAAGTTCGGACAAAACTTCCGGTGGAAGGTGGTTTAGTGTAGTTCGGATTTCACTGAGAGAAGCGGCTTTCATTCGAAGGTCTTTGGGTAAATATTCGACTGTAAAGGTATTCAATTTTTTAGAAGTAAAAGGGAGTTATAAGGAGTAAAAGGGTGTAGGGGGAGCCCTTGTAGTTCCCGTATATTGAAATCAAAGGTGTTTCAGTCATAGTAATCCTCGCCGTTCTCAGTCATAATAAAAGGAGTTTTATCCATCCGGCAAGCGGCTTTGAGCCGCTGCACGGTGTGGGGCGCTGGCATTCAGCGGCTTCAGGCCGCTTGATGCGTATCAATATTTCCAATATAACTGAATGTTAATTGGATTTATAGAGGAGGGAGGTGTGTGTAAGGCTAAGGCTAAGGAAATGCTTGAAAGGTTGGGTATTTACTGGATTGAAGCCCCGGGTTGGCCGTAGCCATTTACCCGGGACTTTTCCCAACACCAAATCCCAACATGAAAGCAAACGCAACGGATTGCATTTGTCATAGCTAAATGACGATTTGACAAGATGCAAATTACGGAATATTTCCATCTTTTGGAAATCCCATAATCAGGCCATTTTTACTACCTAAAACGGGGTATATTGGGCGGTCGTACCCGGATTGTGAAGGTTGGGGGTATTGTCTTGTTTGAAAATGTTGTAGCTTTGTGTATTGACTCATTAATTTGAAATACAATAATTATGACAGACCTGAAGAAAAAAATCCGTTCCATACCCGATTTCCCGATTAAGAACGTGACTTTTCGTGATATAACCACCCTGATGCAGGATGGAGAGGCATTTCATGCCGCCTGTGATCTTTTTTATGAGCGGTACAAAGACCGGAAGATTGATAAGATTGTGGGGATAGATGCCCGCGGATTTGTCTTTGGGGCAGTATTGGCTTATCGTTTGGGGATTGGTTTTGTCCCGGTCCGCAAAAAAGGGAAACTTCCTTACAAGACCATCAGCGAGAAGTATAATCTGGAGTATGGTTCCGCCGAAATGGAGATTCATGCTGACGCTATCGGTAGAGGGGAGCGTATTGTTGTGATCGATGACCTCATTGCTACCGGCGGCACAATTGCTGCTACCGTAAAGCTGGTCGAAAAGCTGGGTGGAAAAGTCGTAGAATGTGCTTTTCTGGTCGAGTTGCCTGATTTGAAAGGACGCGAGGCAATTAAAGACCACGATGTCTTTTCGGCCATGACATTTGAAGGGGAATGAACCGTGTTTACGGCTGTATCTCAAAAGTCTTAATTGAAAACGAAGGCGCAAAAACGCGAAAAAGTATATTTGAGAATAAAATACTTTGCGTTTTAGCGCCTTTGCATTTGGTTTTATTCTTGCTTTTCGGACACCTTCTAATTTGTATGAGTTTGGGGTAGGTAAAGTTCCTCGGTTTACCTATCGAAAGACTCTCTATTAGAGGCTGTGTGATAAACCCGCTGTTCTCAAGTGCTGTTGTTTTTTTTTCTTATACTGATAGAATTCGGGACCCCTAAAGGACTTATGAAGCCCCAAAATAGAGAATCAGCACATTCAGGTAAAGCTACCTGGGATTGCGACAATAGATATACAAATATTTTTCAACGGCGGTATCTGATTTAAGTGATAATCTTACGGGTGCAGCGGTTTTTAACCGCTGATTCTCCACGAATATTATCGCGGTTAAAAACCACGACACCCGTAACGTACTGCTATTAAATCACGGTTACTTCCGTTTTTCCCCTGGTAAGAAATATACTACTCTATGTCTCCAATAGGGGCGGGTATTAAAACCTGATTTCTGAAATACATCTTCAAGAGACGCGGCAGGCCACGTCTCTACGGTTATGTTAAAACCGGATTCCTGAAATACGTCTATCTCTTATTGTGGTAATCGCCTATCTATCTTTAGATTCGTGATAATTCGTGCAGATTCGTGGACAAAAAGCTGAGAAACAACAACGGCCTTACCCCGAAGGGTAAAGCCGTGTTTGAAATTGAAATTGAAAATTGAAATTGGATTTCTTTCAGATCATCCGCACTTAGAGTTACCGCAAGAGGTACAGATGAGGCATCCTTCCTGGTAAACCAGAGTCTCGTTACCGCAGCTCGGGCAGGTTTGTCCCTGTGCCACAGTTCCGTTAGGAAGATATTTTTTGAGGGCGCGTTCTACGCCGTTTTTCCATGTGTTGATCGATTCGCTATCGAGCTCCAGACCCGATACCAGTTTCATTGCCTGGTCAATTGGCATACCGTAACGCAATACCCCGGAGATCAGTTTCGCGTAGTTCCAGAATTCAGGGTTGAATTTATCTGAAAGACCTTCGATGGTTGTCTTGTATCCGCGACGGTTTGAGTATTGGAAGTCATAGCGTTTGTTGCCGTGCTCATCCACGTTCTTGATAATCTTTCCGTGCGTAACGTTTTTCGGCAATAGGATACCGTCTTCGTCATCGGCAAGTCCGGTGAAGATTTCGTAAGGACGGCCTTCAAGCAAACCGACAAAAGCAATCCATTTTTCCTTCTTGTTCTGGAATTTCACTACATCGGCTTCCAGCTCTTTCGGACGGGATTCTACGATTTCATGTGCGTGTTGTGGTTTTTGCGCTTCCACCTCTTCTTTTGCAGCCACAAGTACTCCGGCACGTGAACCGTCACGGTAAACGGTACATCCTTTACAGCCAGATTTCCATGCCTCGATGTATAGCTGGCCAACCAGCTCTTCCGATACATCGTGAGGAAGATTGATGGTCACGCTGATTGAGTGGTCCACCCATTTCTGGATACGGCCCTGCATGCGTACTTTTTGCATCCAGTCCACGTCATTCGATGTCGCTTTGAAATAAGGCGATTTAGCAACCAGTTCATCAATTTCGGCAGAAGTATATTTTTTAGTTGTAGAATATCCGTTGGCTTCCATCCAGGTCACAAACTTGTGGTGGAATACGATATACTCTTCGAATGAGTCACCCACTTCGTCCACGAAATCCACACGTACCTGTGTGTCATTCGGATTTACCTTACGGCGGCGTTTGTACACCGGAAGGAATACCGGCTCGATACCCGAAGTGGTCTGGGTCATAAGGCTGGTAGTTCCGGTCGGAGCGATGGTCAGGCAGGCGATGTTACGACGGCCGTGTTTTTTCATCTCTTCGTACAGTGCAGGATCAGCTTCTTTCAGACGGTTGATGAATGGGTTGTTTGCTTCGCGTTTGATGTCGAAGATGTCGAATGCGCCACGCTCTTTCGCCATGATGACTGACGAACGATAAGCTTCAACCGCCAGCGTTTTATGTATGTTTTCTGAAAAATCAGTAGCTTCCGGGGTGCCATAGCGTAAACCAAGGGCAGCCAGCATATCTCCCTCCGCAGTAGTACCTACTCCGGTACGACGGCCACGAACGGTTTTGCTTTGTATTTTAAGCCATAGGTTGCGTTCTGCTTGTTTTACCTCTTCGCTTTCCGGGTCTGAATCGATTTTATCGAGGATTTTCTCGATTTTCTCCATTTCGAGATCGATGATGTCATCCATGATGCGCTGTGCCAGTTGCACATGCTTTCTGAACAGCTCATAGTCGAAGCTGGCCTCTTTGGTAAATGGATTTACCACATACGAGTAGAGGTTGATCGCCAACAGACGGCAGCTATCGTAAGGACACAACGGGATTTCACCGCATGGGTTGGTCGATACGGTTCTGTAACCCAGGTCAGCGTAGCAATCAGGTACTGATTCACGGATGATGGTATCCCAGAAGAGTACGCCCGGTTCGGCAGAACGCCATGCGTTGTGTACGATTTTTTTCCAGATTTCTGATGCGTTAACCTGTTTCGTGAACATTGGTTCATCAGAGTAAACCGGGTATTTCTGGATATATGGAGTGCCTTCAACAACCGATTTCATGAAATCGTCGTCGATTTTCACCGATACGTTTGCGCCGGTCACTTTGCCTTCGGTCATTTTGGCATCGATGAAGCTTTCTGAATCCGGATGTTTGATGGAAACGCTAAGCATCAGTGCTCCGCGACGTCCATCCTGAGCTACCTCGCGGGTAGAGTTGGAGTAACGTTCCATGAACGGTACGATACCGGTAGAGGTCAATGCCGAGTTTTTCACCGGTGAGCCTTTCGGGCGGATGTGTGACAGGTCATGACCTACACCACCGCGGCGTTTCATTAGTTGTACCTGCTCTTCGTCGATGCGGATTACGGCACCGTAAGAGTCTGCAGGGCCGTCCATACCGATTACAAAGCAGTTTGATAAAGAAGCCACCTGGAAATTGTTTCCAATTCCGGTCATCGGGCTTCCCTGTGGAACAATATAACGGAAGTCACGCAGCAGATCCAGCAAATCATCTTTGCTTAAACCGTTGGGGTATTTAGCTTCCACTCTGGCGATTTCGTTGGCCAGGCGGTGGTGCATGTCTTCGGGCGATTTTTCGTAAATCTTACCGAATGAATCCTTTAGGGCATACTTGTTGACCCATACTCTTGCAGCCAGTTCATCTCCTTTGAAATATTCTAAGGACGCCTGGAATGCTTCATCATAAGTGTAAGTTTGTTGTTCCACGATTAATTGTTTTACAGTTTGTATTTATATTAGATTTGAAGGGAATGCATTACCTGAAAATCTGTTTTTCGTTTTGTTTTGCAAATAAAGAGAGAATATTTTGTTTGACAAAATCTGAAATCTTAAAAGTGTAGTTTTGTTGAAAAGTTTTCCGTTTTGATTTTTAAATAGCTGATAATCAGGTGTTGTTTTGGATTTTGCGGTTGAAAAGTTTTCCAAAATGAAAATGTATTGATGCTATTTGGTTGAGTTTGTGGTAGTTGTGTGGTGTTGAAAAGTTGATGGTGTTGGTTTGAGGAAAGATGTCGCACTACCTACCCGTAAATAGGGTGAGATAGGTGGAAATATCACTGGATTCTGGTTGGTGAGGGGGATTGATTATACTGAATTTGGGATATAGATTTGCCTGGTGGTGTCTGGGGGTAACAATGGATGGTGGCGGGGGCGATAAGAGAGACGCGGCGGGCCACGTCTCTGTGGGGGGATGTAGATATTGTGGCGTTTTGGTGGGTCGGGATTGGTTGTTTGTGGTTGTTGGGAGAGAGACGCGGCGGGCCACGTCTCTACGCGGGGGGGGCAGAAAATTGCAATGCGATTAGGGCTGTTTGCCGAAACTTTTATACTTTTGGATGACGAACTACAAATACAAATGATTTATGTTAGATGTTTTGAAAAATCGCAGGACTGTTAGGAAATATACCGCTGAACCGATCAGCGAATCGTTATTGAATGAATTGCTGGAATCGGCTTGCCGGGCTTCCACCACCGGGAATATGCAGTTGTATAGTATTATTGCTACAACTTCTGATGAGGTAAAGGCGGAACTGTCGCCGTTGCACTTCAATCAGCCGATGATTAAACAGGCGCCGCTGGTGTTGACCTTTTGTGCTGACTTTAACCGTTTCGTGAAATGGTGCGAGGCACGTAACGCTGTACCTGGATATGATAACTTCCAGGGGTTTGTTACTGCTGCGATTGATGCATTATTGGTTGCACAGACATTTTGTGTGGCTGCTGAAGCCAAAGGGTTGGGCGTTTGCTATATCGGTACGGTAGCCTATACCACGAAAGCGATCAATAAGGTGCTGAACCTGCCGAAGCTGGTGGTGCCGTTGGCAACTATCACGGTGGGGTATCCGGATGGTGAGCCTGCACAGGTGGAGCGTTTGCCACTGGCGGCTGTTTTACATAAAGACAGATATGTGGATTATACACCTGAGGATATTGAGCGCTACTACAAGGATAAAGAGGCTTTACCGGCCAATCAGAAATTTGTAGAAGAGAATAAAAAAGAAAATCTGGCACAGGTATTTACCGATGTGCGTTATACCAAAGATACCTTTGATAAATTCTCGAAAGAGCTGCTCGAAGCGGTGCGGGAGCAGGGGTATAATTTTTAAGAAAATCCGCACTTTTGGGTACTGTCCGTCCCTATCCTGATAACGATCGGGGTAGGGACGATTTTTTATGGGTTTTATCTACTCGCCTGCCGCGAGCCATACTTTTTGGCGCAAAAAGTATGCAAAAAACATAGCCCCAATAAAATTCGGAATTGACAATTTATTCATTTACCATTTACTATTTAGAGTGTTACGTGTTCTAAATTGTCAATGGTAAATTTCTAAATTGTAAATAACATAGGCTCCTCCCTCGGCAGTTTTTAGGCGGTTTGGAATTTGTGTTTGACCTTCGGGGTGGGGAGAGTTGCGTTCTGTGGCTCTATTTATGAAGTGCCTATCGGACAGGGTAGGCACTAGTGGGTGCAGTGTCCCGAATAGCTATCGGGATTTAACCGCTGGCTCTAATCAGGATGTTGTCTATTTTAATGCGGTTACAAACCGCATCACCTGCCGTCACTACGTCTTCAGGATATAATACCGTAGAAAATGATGTAACTGAAGGGGAAGAGAAATTGTCAATTGTAAATCCTTCAATACAAAATTAATAGCTATCTTTTTCCCTATGATTGACTATAGGTTTATTATAGGTTGACTTTAGGATAACATAGAGATAAAATAGTGGTAAAATAGTGATGTGATAGAGATAAAATACTCTTTATAAAGACTATTTTATCTCTATGTTGTCTGTGTGTTACTTTTCTTTTAGTATAAACTAAACCTAAAATGAACCTATACTCAACTTATATTGAACCTTGTTGCAAAATGAAGGCAGAAGTGAACCCGAAAAGCCAGATGTGATTTCTCGAACAATATCGGACCAGTATCGGACCAGTATCGGAGGAGTATCGACTAATATCGGAGAAATATCGGATCGTCACTCCGATTTGCTATGACTCTAATTTGACCTATGTGCAATGTGGTTAATGTGTGATGATGAGAATGGTTGTTGTTTTTTTGAAAATGCTGGCGCCCCACCCCGGGCAGCGGCTTAATGCCGCTTGCCGGATTGTTTAAAATAATGAGTTTGACAGCCAGACCTCCTTATAGGAGCGAGGTAGGTGTTCGATTTTAAATAAAATAACCGGGAGGTGCTCTTAGCTGTATCATTTGTTCTTTTCTCTTTACTTTTTTGGCGCAAAAATGTGACAAAAAACACCTTGTGGATTTACCATTTAGTCATTTACAATTTGCTTTCAGGATACAGTGTCTTCAAAATTGTCAATGGTAAATAGTTCAATTGTAAATCATTTTGGCTCCTCACTCGGCAGTTTTTAGGCGGTTTGGAATTTGTGTTTGTCCTCCCGAATAGCTATCGGGACGGGGTGGGTTTAGGGGATTTGTTACATTACGCATCAAGTGTATTAGGTTGCTGAACGCTGGCGCTCCACCCCGGGCAGCGGCTTAATGCCGCTTGCCGGATTGTTTAAGATAAAGAGCTTAGAGCCAGACCTCCTTAACGAGCAAAGTTGGTTCCCGATTCATAATCAATTATTACGCGTCAAGCGGCATGTAGCCGCTGATCGCTGGAAATCTACACCGGGCAGCTCATCTATCCCGATATCTGTTCTTTCATTACAGCGCATATTTAGCCGAACTCATTACTCATAGCTCACAACTCACAATCGGTCTTGTGGTCAGGTTTCACGTGTAGTTTGTCACCGGATTGTGTGAATTAGCCCCATAATGATACTTATTCAGGTCCGATCTACAGGATTGTTTGCGGCTTTTAGCCTGTTGGATGCTGGCTGCAATCAAAATAATGCTAATTTTGTGGTCCTGAATTCCGGCGCGCATCATCAGGAGGTGCTGAATTCGGGGTTTAAAGATCAGATTAGGGATTCAGGATAGTATTAATCCCCGGGGGGTATTTACCGGGAATAAAACGGACTTAAGAGCTCATGGAAGAGACGGGGCAAAATCAAAATTATACTGCATCGCATTTAAATAGTCAACAAAAAATATTGGAGTTGCGTGAACTCGTTTACCGTTATCTGCGTCGTGGACGTTGGTTGGGTATTACGGCTTCTGTCGCGGTATCATTGATTGTCTGCTATTTTTACCTGAAGTTCCAGTACCCGGTTTATGAGTTTACCACTTCGGTTTTGGTAATTGATCCGAAAGAGTCAGAGGGAATGAATGTGCTGGCCGCTTTGGATAACACCTCTTTCACCGCTGCACGGAAACGGAATATGCTTTCGAATGAGGTGGAGTTGATCAAATCGCAGCCCCTGATGCAAAAAGTGGTCAACAAACTGGAGCTTCATACAAACTACTACCTGAAGGGGGTATTGGGCAATTACCAGGAAATATACAATAATGCACCCTATTATGTGAAGCTGGATACCCTGTCTCTGAACAATTTGGATCAGGTGGCATTTACAATAGCGCCTGAAAATGAGCATGGCTACCGGATAGAAGGGGAATATCATAATGAGAAATTTAAGGTGGATGCGATATCGTTGCCCACTATCGTAAAACTTCCGTTTGGTAATCTGTTTATTAAACTGCGGGGCGGAGTATCGCCTTTAGATCATCCGGTTGAAATCCGGATCAAGAGACCTGCTGATGTGGTGGGGGATATGTTGAGCCAGATCAAGACGGATGTGGATCAGACCAGTGACCGGGTAAATATCAGTCTGCAGAGTGGAAATATACGCAAGGGGAATGATATTCTCAAGGTGCTGGTAGAACGGTATAATGAAGATGCGATTGCCCAGATCAATATGTCAGCCGTCAATACCACCCGTTTTATAAATGACCGTTTGGCGTTGATAACCAAAGAGCTGGGTGAGGTGGAGCACAACGTGGAGGATTTTAAGCAAACGAACCAGTTGACCGATATCACATCCGAAGCGGGAGTGTTTGTTGCCAGAAATAACGAATATAAAGATAAACAGATTGAACTCGAAACCCAGCTTAGCCTGGTGAAGTTCCTGGATGAGTTTATTAAAAATCCCGCGAACAATTATTCACTGATCCCAAATATCGGGGTGACTGATGCCGGTGTGCAGTCTGTGGTGCAAAGCTATAACGAATTGATTACCAAAAGAGAACCTGTCTTACGAAGTTCATCAGAGGAGGGGCCACAGGTGAAAGCGATTAATCAGCAACTGAAATATTACCGTAGCGCAATCCTTACCGGTATCGTCAGTTTTCGTAAAGGGCTAATGGTTTCGCTGAATGACCTGAAGGCACTGGATCAAAAAACATCAGCCCGTATTAAGGAGGTTCCCCGCCAGGAGCGTGAGTTTCTGGAGATTCAGCGTCAGCAGAAGATCAAAGAGAATCTCTATATTTTCCTGTTACAAAAGCGGGAAGAGACTGCTTTGACTATGGCGGTTGCAATTCCCAGGGCCCGTGTGGTAAAATATTCTGATGGGGGGGTACAGATCGCTCCGGATAGTCATAAACTCTGGATCTATTTTTTCTTATTCGGGCTGGGATTGCCTCTTCTGATTATTTACCTCAAGGAGATGTTGAATACCAACATCGAATCCCGAAATGATGTGGAGAAGCTGTCGAAAGTACCGGTGTTATCCGAATTGGGGCATAATAAGACGGACTGTATCCTGTTAAACCATCTGTCACAGAGTGATTCCAATGCCGAATTATTCCGGTTGTTGCGGACTAAATTGCAGTTGTCACTTGATTATCCGAAGGAAAAAGTATTGATGGTTACCTCTACCGTGCCGGGGGAGGGAAAGACTTATGTATCTATCAACCTGGCCACGAGTCTTTCCATTGCTGATAAGAAAGTGCTGCTTATTGGATTGGATTTGCGTAAGCCCAAACTGATCGAATATTTTGGCATTAAAACGAAAGTGGGGGTTACCAATTTGTTGTCCGGAAATGAGCCGGATTACAAAAAACTGGTGGTGGGTGTGCCGGATTATCCCAATCTGGATGTGATGGCTTCCGGGGCTATTCCTCCCAATCCGAATGAGTTACTACAGCGTGGGCATCTGGAGGTGCTGATCGAACAGGCTAAAAAAGATTACGACTATGTTATCCTGGATACGGCACCGGTGGGCGCCGTGTCAGATACATTGCATATTAACAGGGTATCTGATATGGTTATTTACGTTTGCCGGGCCAACTATTCCAATAAGCAGAATATCACACTGGTAAATCGGATTAATGGTGAAAGGGCGTTGTCAAATATTTATTTGCTTGTTAATGACGTGGATTTTGACTCGTTGCATTATTACTACAACCGGAGCTATCATTACGGCTATGGTTATGGCTATGGCTACGGTTATGGTTACGGTCATGGAAAAGACTCGGCTGATGAGCAACGTCGTAAACACCGTACCCGGTGGCAGAAGATGATCGGGAAGCGCTAAATTAGCAAATTTGAAAATTTGCTAATGAGTGTCAAGGCGTGATTTTTCCGTAGAGGCGTGATTTGTAATCCGCCTCGTAAGTTTTATGAGGATATGTTATCCGAAATTTGAAGTCGGATAGTAAATTGTAAGTACAAACCGCCCCAAGCCCCTAAAGGGGATGTTGGGAAGTGCTAATCTGGACCGAAATTCCACTCTTTAAAGTTCCCTTTAGGGGAATCGAAGATCGGCGTAGCCAATTTGGGCGGTAAGAACAGACGAACTATCAATATGTAAGTTTGATTATGATTGAACTGACTTTTGAGACACTCTCAGTAGATACTCGCAGGATAGATGTAAACGAGA
Source organism: Parabacteroides sp. FAFU027 (assembly GCF_022808675.1). Taxonomy (NCBI): domain Bacteria; kingdom Pseudomonadati; phylum Bacteroidota; class Bacteroidia; order Bacteroidales; family Tannerellaceae; genus Parabacteroides; species Parabacteroides sp. FAFU027. The sequence continues at coordinate 54,493 of NZ_JAKZKV010000012.1, read as the reverse complement.
TGTAATAGCGGGTGCAGCGGTTTTTAACCGCTGATTTTTACTTGAGGCGTCCGTAGAGGCGTGATTTGTAATCCGCCTCATAAATATTATGAGGATATGTTATCCGAAATTTGAAGTCGGATTGAAATCCAGATAATAGTTGAAACCGGGATTGCATCTCTATTGACGAAGGGTGAAAGACTGAAAATTAGAGGTATGCGTGGTTTTTATCGGTCTCTTTTTGCTTTTTTGGCGTAAAAAAGTAAAAAAAAAACATAGCCCCACAGAACTGACAGGATTTACAATTTATTCATTTACAATTTACTTTCTGGATATAGTGTCTTCTAAATTGTCCATGGTAAATAGTTCAATTGTAAATTATTTTGGGCTATTCGCTCAGGCAGTTTTTAGGCGGTTTGGTATTTTTTGTTTGACCTTCGGGGTGGGGTACATATAGCTCGTTAGCAATAATGGCATTAGTAGCAGTTCTGTAGAGGCGTGATTTATAATCCGCCTCGTAAGTATTATGAGGATATGTTATCCGTATTTTGATGACAGACGTAACACTCTTGTTGACGCAACGCCTGTTAATTAACAGTTTGTGTATTGTGTTTTGAATATCACATTTTATCTTTACAGCACTGTAAAAGTGTCTTACATTGAAAATAATACCATTAACCGCAAAGTACGCAATTCCTTCGTAGGAATGATTGATTTATCATCGTTCCTGATGAGGCCATTGTGAGACTATACGGTTAATTACTGTCTGTGGGTTTCTGTAGAAAAAGACCACACCTGACAGGTTTTGAAAACCTGTCAGGTGTAATAGATAAAGAACTATGTGCCTATGTGGTTCACCCCGCAAAGCACTAAAAGTACAAATATAAATAAAATGCCCTGGTGGGGTTAAGTGTTTAATATTCAATAGAATGGTTGCTCCATGCCGGGAGTGACGAACCTTTGGTATATCCTATGCCCTGGTATGCACTATATACAACTCCGCGCGCCGAAAAGAAGGTGAAAGAGCGTCTTGATGTCGCGGGAATAGAGAACTTCTTACCGTTGCATCTGGCTCCCCGTCAGTGGAGTGACCGGGTCAAAATGGTAGAGATGCCGTTGTTCCCTTCCTATATTTTTGTAAATGCAGAGGAACACCAGTTGCGTGCATTATTGCAGGTGTATGGAGTCACACGGGCTGTCTATCACTGTGGCAGGCCGGCTATTATCCTGGATAAGGAAATCAGGGCGATACGGAAGTTTCTGGAGAAGGCGGCTACGTATGCCGTTTCCTTTACGATCGGTGATGATGTACTGATTGCCTGCGGGCCGTTAAAGGATATTTCCGGTAAGATTACCAAGATCGGCAAGTCAAAGATGGTGCTGCACCTGGAGCAATTGGCTACTACTGTTTGTGTGGATTTGGATAAGGTGGTGAAGAAGTGATCCACGAATTTTTTTGTCCACGAATTTACACGGATTTACACGAATTGACACGAAATTAATAAGACATTTACCTCCATACTAACAGCTATCTTAAGATAGAGGTAAAAATCGAAAATCAGATTAATACGACATGGATTCATCCTACTACTTATTAGTGCAAATTCGTGAAAATTAGTGGACAAAACGAGGACAACGACTTTCAAAGAATAAGATAAAATACAATATAGAATCCCGGTATTATCATAAATAATCCTTTAGTGGAAATTTGTGATAATCAGTGGATCCAAAAAATACCACGATGACAAAAATTAAAAACATCTGTTGCATTGGAGCCGGATACGTAGGTGGCCCCACCATGGCTGTTATCGCCCAAAAATGCCCACACATCAAAGTGACCGTAGTGGATGTAAATGCGGAACGTATTGCGGCATGGAACGATTCCGAATTAGCTAACCTGCCTATCTATGAGCCGGGCCTCAGAGAGGTGGTGGCGGAAGCGCGTGGCCGTAATCTGTTTTTCTCTACTGATGTGTCGGCTGCTATCCGTGATGCTGAGATGATCTTTATGTCGGTCAATACTCCTACCAAAACCTACGGTAATGGTAAGGGTAAAGCGGCTGATCTGAAATATATCGAATTATGTGCCCGTCAGATTGCCAAAGAAGCAACCTCCGATAAGATTGTGGTGGAAAAGTCAACACTGCCTGTACGTACAGCTCAGGCCATCAAGACCATCCTGAGCAACAATCAGACCAGTGCGAAGTTTCAGGTGTTGTCCAACCCTGAGTTTCTGGCGGAGGGTACGGCCATTGAGGACCTCTATAGCCCTGATCGCGTATTGATCGGTGGCGAGCAGACACCGGAGGGGGCAGAGGCAATGGAGGCGCTGACTGAGATTTATGCCAACTGGGTACCCCGCGAGCGTATTCTTCAAACGAATGTCTGGTCATCGGAGCTATCCAAGCTGGTGGCTAATGCTTTCCTGGCACAACGTATCTCTTCCATTAACTCGATCTCGGCACTCTGTGAAAAGACGGAAGCCAATGTAGATGAGATCGCTAAAGCGATAGGCATGGACAGCCGTATCGGACCTAAGTTCCTCAAAGCATCAGTAGGTTTCGGTGGTAGTTGTTTCCAGAAAGATATTCTGAACCTGGTCTATATTGCCCGTACCTATGGCCTGGATGAGGTTGCCGACTACTGGGAGCAGGTGATTGATCTGAACGATTACCAGAAGAGACGTTTTGCTCAAAATATTATTTCTAAACTGAATAATACCCTTTCCGGTAAAAAAATAGCGATGCTCGGATGGGCATTCAAGAAGGATACCAACGATACCCGCGAGTCGGCTGCCATCTATGTGGCGGATCACCTGTTGAATGAGCAGGCGGAGATTCATGTCTATGATCCGAAGGTGTCGGAAAGCCAGATACACAAAGACTTGGATTACCTGCAAACCCGTTCCCCGGAAGAGAACCGTGAAATGGTACAGAAAGTGGTGGATATAGAGCAGGCTTTAGCGGGAGCGCATGCCGTGGCTATCCTGACCGAATGGGATGAATTCAAGACATACGATTGGGCGAAGCTCAGCGCCCTGATGATGAAACCTGCCTTTGTGTTTGATGGACGGAATATCCTGGATCATGAAGCGCTGAGAGCGTTGGGTGTGAATGTGTATGGAATAGGACGATAATAGTATTGTCCACGAATATGTTCTTTGTCCACTAATTCTCACGAATTTACACTAATAACATTAAAATGTTTGTCCATTAATCGAAGATCAACGACGTTAATTTTCGCGGATTGACACTAAAAATAGCAAGAGAGTTGTACGCTAATTCTCACGAATTTACACTAATAATATTAAAATGTTTGTCCACTAATCGAAGATCAACGACGTTAATTTTCGCAGATTGACACTGGAAATATCAAGAGAGTTGTCCACTAATTCTCACGAATTTACACTAAGAACATTAAAATGTTTGTCCACTAATCGAAGATCAACGACGTTAATTTTCGCGGATTGACACTAGAAATAGCAAGAGAGTTGTTTGCTATTTTTTTACGGATTATCACTAATTAATTCGTGAGAATTCGTGAAAATTAGTGGACAAAAGACTTTCGAGGAAATTAGTGGACTAAAAATCATAGAGCTATGACGCAACTGATTTATTCAAAAGAAGCTTATGAGATAATAGGTGCTGCCATGGAGGTGCATAAACATTTAGGTCCTGGATTTTTAGAAGCCATATATCAGGAAGCGCTAGAAATCGAACTTAATCAAAGAAATATACCTAATAAAAGAGAAGCGCACATCAATGTCTTTTATAAATCAGTTAAGCTGAATAAGACTTATGCCGCCGATTTTTTATGTTTTGACAAAATCGTCGTAGAGACAAAAGCGCTATCATCACTGACAAGCGATCACGAAGCTCAGTTAATCAACTATCTTAAAGCTACCCGCTCCAAACTTGGTATATTGATCAACTTTGGAGCCTCTAGCCTGGAATATAAACGACTAGTTTACTAATTCCACTAATATTTTGTCCACTGATATATTGTCCACTAATTCTCACGAATTTACATTAATTTATTCGTGGTAATTAGTACAAATTGTTTACTAGTCTTTTTTGTCCACTAATTATCTTGATATATTTTGACCACAAATATTTTGTCCACTAATTCTCACGAATTCACACTAATTTATTCGTGCAAATTCGTGGACAAAAAGACGATAAGTGGTCACGAAATATAGGTCATTCACCTAAAGCAATAATCTCTTGATTTATCAAATATTTTCGTGGTAATTAGTGCAAATTCGTGGACAACAAAATAATCCGAGGACAAGAAAACATGGTTTTCGCCTACGGCAATAATCTCTTGATTTATCAAGTATTTTTCGTGGTAATTCGTGCAAATTAGTGGACAAAAAAACAATTAGTGGAAACTAACACAATGACAAAGATAGCAATCATCGGTCTCGGCTATGTCGGACTACCGTTAGCCATAGAGTTCGGTAAGAAATACAAAGTACTTGGGTTTGATATCAACCAGACACGGGTAGAGGAACTGACTGCTGGTCACGATCATACCCGTGAGGCGGACCTGACAGCGATGAAACAGGTCATGGATCTGCATGCCGGGAATCCGGAGACAGGATTGTCCTTTTCTGCGGATGTCGAAGACCTTAAGGAGTACAATACCTATATCGTTACAGTCCCCACACCGATCAACCGCTTCAATATGCCCGATCTGAAACCATTGCTCGGCGCTTCAGAGATGCTGGGTAAGGTGATAGGCAAGGGCGATATTGTTATTTACGAGTCAACGACTTATCCTGGTTGTACCGAAGAGGATTGTGTACCGGTGATTGAGCGGGTATCCGGACTGAAGTTCAACGAAGATTTCTTTGCCGGATACAGCCCCGAGCGGATTAACCCCGGAGACAAGGTGAATACTCTGACCAAAATCAAAAAAGTGACCTCAGGCTCTACTCCGGAGATTGCCGATCAGGTTGATGCCCTGTACGCTTCTATCATTGAAGCGGGTACTCATAAGGCCCCGAACATCAAAGTGGCGGAGGCCTCCAAGATTATTGAAAACGCACAGCGTGACGTCAATATCTCTTTTGTGAATGAGCTGGCCCTGATCTTTGATAAGGTAGGCATTGATACCAACGATGTACTGGAGGCCGCAGGAACCAAATGGAACTTCCTCAAATACCGTCCCGGACTGGTAGGAGGGCACTGCATCAGTGTCGATCCCTATTATCTGGCGAGTAAAGCGGAATCATTGGGTTATGTGCCGCGTGTAATCCTTTCCGGTCGTCGGGTCAACAACGAGATTGCAACCTTTATTGCCAGCAAGGTGATGAAGCTGATGATTCAGAAAGACCATAAGGTGAAAGGCTCTAAGGTCTTGATCCTGGGTGTTACCTTCAAAGAGAATTGTCCCGATATCCGCAATACCAAGATCATTGATATTTACAACGAGCTTCGCGAGTTTGGAGTAGAGGTGGATGTCTGGGATCCCTGGGCCTCAGGAGAAGAGGTGAGTATGGAGTATGGAGTTAATCTATTAACCACGTTTGACTCATCAGTGAAATACGATGGTATTATTTTAGCTGTCGCTCATGAGCAGTTCAAGGATTTCGACTTTGAACAACACTATAAGAATGGAGCCGTGATCTTTGACGCGAAAGCGGTGGTGGATAGACGTTGGGTGGACGGGAGATTGTAGTGATAAAGAGTAGTGAGTAGTGAGTAGTGAGTAGTGGGGCTTTACAGAGTGATGAGGCGTATCAATATAAAGGATTTGTTCTTAATGAGTTCGTGGTAATTCGTGAAAATTAGTGGACGAAAAATAGACAGATAAAAAATTAGTGGATAAATAATGGCAGAAAAAGAAGAATTTGACTTAGTGGTAACTCCACAAAAGAACTTACTGGATATTAACTTCGCAGATATCTGGCGCTACCGGGATTTGCTTTATATGTTTGTGAAGCGGGATATTGTGACGGTCTATAAACAGACAGTGATGGGACCGCTGTGGTTCTTTGTGCAACCGATTCTTACCACCCTCATTTATATTGTAGTGTTTGGTACTATTGCCGGTATTACAACGAACGGGATTCCAAAACCTCTTTTCTATCTGTCCGGGATTGTGATGTGGAACTATTTCTCAGAGTGTTTTAACAGCACCTCAAATACCTTTGTTGCCAACTCTGGGATTTTTGGAAAAGTTTATTTCCCACGCCTGATAGTCCCGATGTCAAGGGTAGCTTCCGGATTGATCAAGTTCTTTATTCAGTTAGCCTTGTTATCGGTGCTCTATATTTATTATTGTGTTCATGAAGGGGCTTTTATACCAAACTGGGCATTGTTATTATTGCCTTTGTATATTGTCATAATGGCACTAATGGCATTGGGCGCAGGGATTATCTTTTCATCCATGACCACAAAATACCGTGACCTGACTTTCCTGATCGGTTTTGGAGTACAACTGTTAATGTATGCCACTCCGGTGATTTATCCACTATCTACAGTTCCAGCGAAACTATTACCCTATATCAAGTTAAATCCGATTACCTATATCATCGAGGCGTTTCGTTATTCCTTATTCGGACAAGGCGTTTTTTCCGTGAATGGATTGATTTATGCATCGTGCTTTGCGGTGGTTATCCTGATGATCGGGGTTGTTATCTTTAACAGGACGGAGCGGTCATTTATGGACGTGGTTTAGTCCACGAATAGTTTTTTGTCCACTAATTACACGAATTGTCACTAAATATCAAATGAATTTGATTAACTCTTCGTGGAAATTAGAGCTAATTAGTGGACTAAAAAAATCAGAGGATAAAGAAATAATGAAATAAAAGAAAAGTGTATTGCGTATTACTTCAATTGAATATTCATTCGTGATAATTCGTGGATGAAAAAATAAAAAATTAGAGGAGGCATGTCGAAGACAGTAATCAAAATAGAAAACCTTTCCAAACTATATTCTCTCGGAGAAGTCGGTACCGGGACAATTGCTCATGACCTGAATCGTTGGTATGCCCGTTTACGCGGAAAAGAAGATCCTTATGCCAAAGTAGGTGTGGTGAATGATCGCACCCAGAAAGCAGGTGATCATGAAGAGGTATGGGCATTACGGAATATTAGCCTGGAGGTTAAGCAGGGGGATGTGTTGGGGATTATCGGGCGTAATGGGGCTGGTAAATCGACCTTATTGAAAATACTATCCCGTATTACGACACCCACTACGGGTAAATACAGTATTAAAGGCCGTATGGCATCTCTGTTGGAAGTAGGAACCGGTTTTCATGGGGATATGACCGGACGTGAGAATATTTATATGAATGGCACTATAATGGGAATGCGCCGGTGGGAGATCGATAAAAAGCTGGATGAGATTGTCGATTTCTCTGGTGTGGCTAAATATCTGGATACTCCTGTTAAACGCTATTCCAGTGGTATGACTGTCAGATTGGGATTTGCTATTGCAGCACACCTTGAGCCTGAAATCCTGATTGTTGATGAAGTCCTAGCTGTTGGGGATGCCGAGTTTCAGGAAAAAGCGATCGGAAAGATGCAGGATGTGAGTCATAATGATGGGCGGACAGTGCTTTTTGTGAGTCACAATATGAGCTCAATGCGAAGTCTCTGTACAAACGGGATTATCTTAAAACAAGGTGTCGTTGAGTATTCCGGCATAATTGCAGAAGCCATTAGCCATTATGAAAATGTAATGACTAATGATGAATCTTATTGGGTAAATGATCATATAGAGAATTTCCCGGCAAAACTTACTCGTCTTGAGATTAGAGATGAAAACGGAAATCTAAGAAACGATTTCAAATCTAGTGAGAATGTTAATGTCTTGTTTTTTGTGACTTCATATAACGATGAAATTAAAAACGTAAAAGTTGGCTTTGATCTCATTAGAAGAGGAGAGACTGTTTTTAGAAGTCAACAGGTTGATAGCTTGAGTTTTGATCGTTTAAAAGCAAATCAACAATACGTATTTACATGCCAAATTCCTAAGTGGATGTTAAATGAGGGTGAATACATTATTAATCCATCCTTTAATATCCACTGTGTTCAGTCTTTGATTTCTAATGTTGAAGGAGCACTTAAATTAAAAGTGAAAATAGATCCATCCAATTCTCACTACCATCAGTTACTTAATGAGCAGAATCACCCAGGTTTGTTTTTTCCGATTTTAAACTGGAATGTTGATAAATAAAATACTCTTGTATATTAGGATAAAATCCGGCAAATGGTTGAATTATTCATTCTATATGAATGAAGCCAGGAAAATTATTGCGTATCTATATCTCAGGTCTAAAGGTGTTGAGACTTCGTTTGGATTTGTGACTTTGTATGGGTTGCCTCAAATAAAGAAACATCCAGGGTCTAGAATTATTATTGATTCAAATGTAACCTTAATTTCAGATCCTTATGAGAATCCAACGGGGATTTGTCATCCGGTTTCTATTTCAACACATTCGTCAAGTGCTTTGATTCATATAATGAGTGGAACGGGCATTTCTGGGGCGACTATATGTGCTGCAGATAAAGTAATTATAGGAAAGTGTGTTGCTATAGGGGGAAATGTTTCAATTTATGATACCGATTTTCATGCAATATCAGCAGATGAACGCTTTGGTGACAATTGGGAAAAAACAAAAAAGTTACCAGTTTATATTGATGATAAAGTGTGGATAGGAGCTCATGCGATTGTTTTAAAAGGAGTTGTAATTGGCAAAAGTGCTGTTGTAGGTGCTGGATCTGTTGTTACAAAGTCTATGCCTGCAGGTGTGTTATATGCGGGTAATCCGGCAAAATATATAAAGAATATATAGAATGAAGGACGTTCGAGTTTTTTTTACCGATTTTTGGCCTGGATTTGAGTGTGAGAATAATTTTATATTTAAAATACTCGCCCAACGATATAAAGTGATTATTGATAACGTTAATCCTGAATATCTGTTTTTTTCTTGCTACGGAAGTAGACATTTTGATTATAACTCTTCGATAAAAGTTTATTATACAGGCGAAAATATCGTTCCAGACTTTAATATATGTGACTATGCTTTAGGTTTTCATTTTATTGAGTTTGAGGATCGCTATATGCGATTACCCTTATATGCTATAAGAGAAGAGTTTCGTAATTTGGATAGTAAGTTTTTTGATAGTGAACAATGGCTTAATAAAAAGTTTTGCAATTTTATATATTCAAATTCGGTAAATGCAGATCCAATTCGTCTTAGATTTTTGAATCGTTTAAATTCGTATAAACATGTAGATTGTGGTGGGGAATTAAACAATAATCTAGGGTATAGAGTTGCTAATAAACTGCATTTTATTTCAAACTATAAATTTACTATTGCTTTTGAGAACTCTAGTGTATCTGGATATACAACAGAGAAGTTAGTTGAGCCAATGAGTGCCCAATCTATTCCCATATATTGGGGTAATCCTAAAGTTGATTTCGATTTTAATACAGATTCTCTAGTTTGGATAAGAAGTGAGGATGACATTGAAAGAGCTGTTGAAGAGATAATATATCTTGATAATAATGTTGACGCATACAGAGATAAATTTCTTCAACCTTGGTTTTATCAAAATCCATATTTAAATTGGGAGGATAAGTTGCTTGGGTTTCTAATTAATATAATTGAGATTAAAGGAGCTAAAGGTAAATCGTGTTCAAATTATGGTCGTTCAAAAATATACAATGAAACAATGCAGTCTTTTGTGAAATTAGAGGAAATCAATTCAATTGGCCAAAATTATTCGATCTTAGAATCTTTAAATAAATTGTATATTTCGACTCTTTTTAAATCCAAAATAAAAGCCAAATTGGTTCTGTGTAAGTTGAGTAATACTTTGCTTAAGTAAGTATTAGGCTAGTTTATGTGTTGGCAGTAGTTGTGTGTTTTGGATTGGGTTTTTAAGTTGAAATTTGCAGTGAGAAACAAATGGCTAGGCGCTGGGTTTGGCTCAAAATTTCAGAATTGAAATTTATAAAACAGAGTTATTTGTATGTTTTTTGCTAGTTGTGTGAATAAGTGGTTGAATACAATGTCGTTAAAAAGATTATGGAGAATGTAATAACTGTAACGTCACCTCTAATGCCTCCTTTGGAAGAATTTATTCCTTATTTAGAGGATATATGGCAGCGTAAATGGCTGACAAATAATGGGTATTATCATCAGGAGCTGGAAAAAGCGTTATGTGATTATCTCGGAGTAAAATATATTTCACTTTTTTCAAATGGAACATTAGCTCTTGTTTCTGCTTTGCAGACATTGAATATATCAGGAGAAGTGATTACTACTCCGTATAGTTTTGTTGCTACAACACATTCTCTCTGGTGGAACAATATAAAACCAGTATTTGTGGATATTGACCCTATTACATGTAATCTGGATCCTGAAAAATTAGAAGCAGCGATCACGCCTAAGACTACGGCTATTTTACCAGTGCATGTATATGGTAATCCCTGCGATATGAAACGTATTCAAGCGATTGCTGATACTTACGGTTTAAAAGTGATTTATGATGCAGCTCATGCTTTTGGAGTAATGCAAGACGGAACTTCGGTGCTGAATTTTGGCGATTTGAGCATATTGAGTTTTCATGCAACGAAAACTTTTTCTACAATAGAAGGAGGTGCTATTATTTGTCATGATGAGAAGACCAAGAAGCGTATTGATTACCTGAAAAATTTTGGATTTGCAGATGAAGTAACCGTGGTTGCTCCGGGGATTAATGCAAAAATGAACGAACTTCAATCTGCATATGGCTTATTGTCTTTAAAGTATATTGATAATGCAATAGAAAATCGCAAAAGAATTACCTTGTATTATCGAAATGAATTAAAAGATATCCCTGGAATTTCCATTATGCAGGATTATCCTAGTGTAATTCATAATTATTCCTATTTTCCTATTTTTGTGGATGAACATAAATATGGACATAGTCGAGATGGGTTGTATCAGAAACTAAAAGAAAATAATATTTGGGGGCGTCGTTATTTTTATCCTTTGATTAGCGATTTTCCAACGTACAGAGGACTTTCATCGGCATCAAAAGATAACTTACCTGTTGCAAACCGAATATCAAAAGAAATAATTTGTTTGCCTATTTATCCAGAACTAACGAAGCCTGATTTAGATAGGGTGGTTAGCATAGTAAAAGAAATTATATGAATTCATTTTATAGTGATAATGAGCTGCTAGAATTAGGGTTGAAGTCATTTGGAAAGAACGTTTTAATTAGTCGTAAAGCCAGCTTATATAGTCCGGAAAAAATAAATATAGGAGATAATGTGAGGATTGATGATTTTTGTATTCTTTCGGGACAAATTACTTTAGGATCATTCATTCATATCTCTGCTTTCTCTGCCATTTATGGTGCCTATGGCGTTGAAATAAGAGATTTTTCGGGACTATCACCTCGTTGTACTATTTTTTCTGCAATGGATGATTTTTCTGGAGAGTATTTAGTGAATCCGATGGTTGAAAAATCGAAGACGAAAGTGGTTGGAGGTAAGGTTTTATTAGATAAATTTGTTCAAGTTGGTTCAGGTTCAGTGATTTTTCCTAGTTTGACTATTGAAGAAGGTGTTGTGATTGGAGCTATGTCATTAGTGAAAAATTCACTTTCCTCCTGGGGGATCTATGTTGGGATTCCAGTGAGGAGAATAAAAGAAAGATCAAAGAATCTTTTAACCCGACTGTAGATGAAAACAGATAAGCCAATCGTAAGTGTTTGTATGATAACCTACAATCACGAAAAATATATCACTCAAGCGATAGAAAGCATCGTGTCACAAAAGTGCAACTTTCCAATAGAATTGATTATTGGGGAAGATTGCAGTACAGACGATACACGTAGAATTTGTATTGAATATCAGGATAAATATCCTCAAATTATTCGATTATTACTACCTGATAGCAATTTGGGAGTAATGGGAAATTTTACTGAAACTATCATGGAATCAAAGGGGAAGTACATTGCCTTATGTGAAGGCGATGACTATTGGACCGATGAATTAAAGTTGCAAAAGCAGATTGATTTTTTAGAGGCAAATCAAATATATGTGATAAGTTATCACAATTCAATGATTCTCAAAGGTGATCAGTTTTATGGAAAAGTATTAACTGAAACTGGCAATTTATCACCCGATGATATTTTCTTAGGGAAAATTATTCCGACTCAAACTGTAGTGTTTAGAAACTTGAAAAAGGAACTGCCAGAATCGTTTAAAAGAGTCTTTAATGGAGATACTTATCTTTTTTGTTGGTTGGCAAATCAAACAAATAAAGGTGCTTACTTTCATTCAGATATTAAAGATTCGGTATATAGACATCATGACGGGGGGGTATGGAGTAAAACCAGTTTGCACCAGAAGTACAATCGTTCTTTAAACACAATGACAGTTCTTTTCGAAGAATTCCCCGTATATCGATATTCGATAAAGAAAAGGCTGATTCAAATGTTTGAACAATATTGTGGTCATAATATTTCAGTAGTGGGAAAGATTGTGTATTTTTTTAAAATACAGGTGTTTATGTTGAGAAGTCTTCAATTGGGCTTTGCGTTTCTTCTGCTCAAAAAGAAAGTAAAAATGCTTTATCTTCGAAAGAATGATTGTAAATATAGACACAGGATTTAAATGTCGTTCAAATTTTGCTTTTCGGTTATATGCTAAGATATATTGTTCTATGGTGAAAGTATTTGGTGCAAGACAAATACCTATTATTATAAACAATTATAACCGACTAGAATGCTTGTTGATGCAATTGAAGTGGTTAGAGGACGCTGGTTTTGAGCGGATTTATATTCTTGATAATGCATCTACCTATCCCCCCTTACTCGAATTTTACAAAAAAACAAAGCACATTGTTTTTAGACTAGATAAGAATTTAGGTCATACAGCTTATTGGCAAACGCAAATTCCAATGTTGTTTAAAAATCAACGATTTGTTATTACAGATCCCGATGTTGTAGCCATAGATAAATGTCCTGATGACTTTTTGCATTATTTTAATCTGTTGTTAGATAGATATATTGAAGTGGATAAGGTAGGGTTTGGTTTGAAAATTGATGATATTCCTGATACTTATCCAAATAAAGAAAAGGTTACAAATTGGGAGAGGAAATTTTGGGAAGAAAAAGTAGAGGGTAATGTTTATAAAGCACCAATTGATACAACATTTGCCCTGTATCGTGAAAATAGTTCAGGAGATCCTGCAATGATGAACGCATTGAGAACAGGTGGGGAGTATGTTTGCAGGCACTTACCCTGGTATATTAATCCAGAAGAGCTGTCAGATGAAGATAAATATTATATTGATCATGCTACAAATGTGAGTAGTTGGACCGCTCAGCTCAAAGGTGAAACTGCTAAGTATTAAAACGATGAATGATACATTGGCTATTGTAATTCCAGCCTACAAAGGGGCGTATCTTCCCCAAACTTTAGACGCTCTCAGTGAACAGACCTGCAAAGATTTCAATGTATATATTGGAGACGATTGTAGTCCTGATGATATTAATTCGATAGTTGAGACGTTTAGGTCACGGTTAAATATATCCTATTGCAGATTTGAGACAAATTTAGGCGGAGTTTCCTTACCCAGCCACTGGACTCGAAGTATAGAGTTAAGTAAAATAGAATCCTGGATTTGGCTTTTACCGGACGATGACGTACCGGATAATAATTGTGTCGAAGAATTTATGAATGAAATAAGGACTACTTCTGACCAGTCTTACTTATATAGGTTCAATACAAGACATATTAATGAGAAAAATGAAATCATTCGTGTTTTACCTCAAAGTCCTCGTTTAGAGACTAACATCCAGTTTGTATTTAATAAACTAAGCTTTAACCGGAATAGTACTTTAGCTGAATACATATTTTCAAAATCAAAATATCTTGAAGTTGGAGGGTTTTATGATTTACCTTTGGCTTGGGGCAGTGATGATCTTTTGTGGGTTAATTTGTCGTATGACTATGATATTGTAACATTAGGAGGAGCAAGTGTGAGTCTGAGACAGAGTGTATTGAATATTTCAAATAACCAAGCTGATTATCTGTATGAAAAGTTTGATGCGAAATATAAGATGCTTAATTGTTTATTGGGTGATTATCAGTTTGTTGCTAAATTAAATAAAGAAAGTTCCCTGAATCATTTTATAGATTGTATAATACAGCATTTATTCTTTGAGTATAAAAGCAGCAACTACCCAATGAGCTTCACTAATATTTTGCAGCTGGCTAATCGAAACAAAAAACTGATTGGTGGAAGTTTTATTCATAATGTTTTTCGATTGCTCCTTTTTAAGATTAAGAACTAAATAGATGGATACTAAATTAGCTGTTTTGATCCTGTTTTTTGAAAAGACTGCTCAAACTATACAATGCATAAAAAGTTTTGCTCATCCCCGGGTGAAAATATATGTACTAAATAATGGCTCATCTTTATCAAATTGGCAAACTTTAAAAAGGAAAACTTCGGGGATAGAAAATATAGTATATCTCCATTCTGAAATAAATCTGGGTCCGGCTAAAGGTCGGAATTATTTAATTGGACAAACTTCAGAAGAATGGTTGTTTTTGGTTGATAATGATATCACTATTCACCCAAGGACTAAATGGTATGATTTATTATTGGAATACATTGACAAGAACCCGACAGAGCGGATTATTTGTCCGAAGCTTTTTAATGTTTATGAAGGTCAATATTGTAACCACCCATCTATCTCTATTGAAAATGATAAAGTGAAGTTTGTAGAAAACACTTTACCACAATCTACTAATTATTTTCCATCAGGAGCTACAGTTCTTCATCGTTCGGTTTTAGAAGAATTAGGTGATTTTGATGATCAGATTTTTGCTTTTGAGGATTATGAGTTTGCAATCAGAGCTTTAAAAGCGAAGATTAATCTAAAAGTAGCTCACATGTCTGGGTTAGAACTAGTACATGACCATAAGTATTTAAGACGCAAAACAGATCAACAGGCAGTTTTAGAGCGATATAATAATGATCGTCTTCGAGATAGTTTTAAGAGAATAGAAGATAAGCATCAGATCATGTTTTCTCATGAATGGGAGGGGTGGTCGAATCGTCAGGTTTTTGAAATGACTCAAATGAATTTAATTAAGCGTCAGATACGTAAATTTCAAAGACTGATTTATAAATGAAAAAAATAGCTCTTATTAGTTTTGAGTTTCCGCCGGAAATGGCCACTGGTGGAATCGGTAGTTACATTTTTCATTTAAGCTCATTGCTTTCAATGTCTGGATTTGATGTTCACGTTTTTTCAGCGACATCTAAAATAGAGAATCAAGGAGTTGTTTCGCGTGAATTTTGTACCAATCATTTAGTTTATGCTACTACGACAGATGAATTTAGTCCTAATGTCTTATCGGTATTTGCAAAAATACATGATGAGATAGGATTTGATCTAATGGAAAGTCCGGAAGTAGGAGCTTGTGCATTAAAGATAAAACAGAACTTTCCAGAAATACCATTGATCGTTAAGTTACATTCACCTGGGGTTTTAATTACGAAAATTAGCCGAACTTATCAACCGGTAAAAGATAAACTGCGTTTTGTACTAGGCGGATTGTTGAGAGGCCGGATTGACTTAGGTTATTGGGCTTTAACAGACAAGAATAGACGCGAAAATGATGAGTTTAAAATATGTCAGTTGGCTGATAAACTTATTAGTCCATCTATGGCATTGAAAAAATGGGTTGTACGTTATTGGGGAATTAATTCGCATCAGATAGAGATTGTACCCAATCCTTATCTTCTTGAAAAAAAGGATCAAGACGAGCTTGTAAATAGAGAAAAAGTTGTATTGTTTGTGGGTAAATTGACTGTATTAAAAGGAATGATCGGGTTAACAAATTCTATTCCACTCATCATTAAGAAAAATCCTGAGTATCGGATAAAGATTGTAGGTAGAGATGAATATGATCCATATCTGGGAATGAGTGTTAAAGCGTATATGATAAATGCTTTGGAGGATTGTCTGGATAAAATAGATTTCGTAGGTGTGCTGGATAGAAATAGCGTTGATAATCTCTTTAAGACTGCAACTGTTTCTGTGTTCCCAAGCTTATGGGAGAATTATCCAACGGTAGTGCTTGAGGCTATGGCTAATGGTTGTCCTGTTGTTGCTTCAGATGTCGGTGGATTCAAAGAAATAATAGAGGATGGAAAAAGTGGTTTATTGTTCAACCCTTTAAAATCTATAGATATTGCACATCAAGTAAATAAGTTGATTTCCAACGCATCTTTACAAGCTACATTTTCAAAAAATGGTATGGGCAATATTCGAAAAATGCAGTCGGATTTATTTTTTAATCGGGTTTTATCTGCATATAATTAAATAATATATGGGGGTAGTTTTTTGTTTGAATGATATAGACGGTGGTGTCTATTCAGTTGTGAAGAATATTGTTAAATATGGGAACTTTGACTCGGGAATTAAAATTATTTTAGCAGCTAATCTACATAACGTAGCTGAGGGTAGTCGGATTAAACCGGATCTTTCTATTCAAGCTGGATTTGTCAGATTCGAATATAATAAAGGTGATAATTTTTATTATATTGCCAGGCGTTTTAAGCGGTTAATAGATTCAACAGATATAATAGTTGCCAATGACTGGCTTGAACTCGGTGTCGTTTCAAATCTAGGGTTGCAAAATAAAGTGATCTTTATATTGCATGGTGATTACGACTATTATTATGATTTAGCGATTAAACACCAAAAGATTATCGACGCATTTATTTGTGTGAGCGAATGTATTCAGTTGAAACTTCAAGAAAGTTTATCTGATAGGTCTTTGGATATAGTACACTTACGACATCCTATCCCTTCAGTTCCTTCTAAGCAGGAATATAATTATGGTAATAAGCTTAGGTGTTTGTTTATAGGGCGTTTGACAAAGGATAAAGGATATCATATATTACCGTTAATTAATGCGGAATTGAAACAAAAAGGAGTGTTTGTTGAATGGGGGATAGTCGGAAATGACCAAAATGTGGACCGTTCAGCATGGAATGAAGCTAAAAATGTAAATTTCTTAGGCCAAATAGAGAATTCTGTATTATTGTCCCGACTCAGACAATACGATCTGTTTTTATTACCATCCCATGCTGAGGGATTTCCTGTTTCACTTGTTGAATGTATGAAAGCCGGTTTGGTGCCCTTGTTGAGTGATTTACCAAGTGGAATTCCCGAATTAGTAGAGCATGGAATAACAGGTTATCGTTTTCCCTTAGATGATTACATTGCTTATGTAAATGTTATTGAACAAATTCATAATCAAAGAGAGCTTTTATCTCAAATGGGAAAACTGTGTCAGGTAAAAACACAGTCATTGTTTGACCCAAAACATAATGCACAAGAATACCTGTCATTTATATATAGAGTAGCCAAATATCCATGTAGGATTAAGCATCGGGAGAAAATATATGGTAGTCGGTTAGATCAACCGTATCTGTTTAATGTTTTAACAAGGTTAGTGAGAAAGTATATTAATATTTGAAGTGATGGGTGTTCGGTTTTATTTGCCTGAAGTAGACGGGTTACGGTTCTTTGCGTTTTTACTGGTTTTTATTCATCATTTTAGAGTGTCTGAGAATGTGTTTTTTAAATACCTTCATGAATTTGGTTGGGTGGGAGTTGATTTGTTTTTTCTATTAAGCGCTTTTTTATTGACATATTTGTTGAGGCGAGAATATAGTGAAAAGAACAATATTAATATCCGTTTTTTCTTTATACGGAGAGTACTCCGTATCTGGCCTCTTTATTTTATATATATATATCATACATAATAGGTGTGTATTTTGTGCTGTTTAAACCTAATGCAAATGGAGGCCTACTTTATCGTATTCTTGGATTGATTTTCTTTAATGACAATATACTTTCGATGTTTAACGGCTATAACTTTATACCAGCTTCCAATCATTTATGGACAATCTCAATGGAAGAGCAGTTTTATTTAGCATTACCATTTATTATTCCTTTAATGCTAAATTATAGGAGGAAGTCTAAGTTTATGCTTGTTGGGCTATATTTATTTATTCTACTTAGTCGGTTTTTCTTCTCAGATCAAAAATATCCATTTATATATACTTCTCCACTTCATTTTGATGCATTCTTCATTGGGATTATAATGGGGCTAGGATTTATTGATAATATTACAACCAAAATTTATGGAGGAGTTCAACTTTGCATAGGCTTATTATGCGTTTGTTCGCTTGTCTTTTTGCCTAATCGAATGAGCTCCGGGATGAGTAATTTATATCTTTACATCTTAATTGCATTAGGATTTTGGTTGATTGTAGATTTTATAATTAATGACAAAGGTTTATGGAGTAAATTCTTTAGAAACAGACTCTTAAGCTATCTCGGAAAAATATCATATGGGTTATATATTTTTCATATTATAGTAATCGCATACGTAAATGTATTTTTTGAGAAGTACAATTTACCACGGGTATGGGGGGTAGAGTTTTTTGTGGCATTATTAATAACAATAATGATATCTGTTGTATCTTTTGAATTGCTTGAACGACCTTTTCTTAAATTAAAAGACAAATTTGCTGTAATTCTTTCTCGATAGTATGAATTTTATTATTGTTTATTTGAGTGCAAGATGTATTAAATCAGTGAGTTACGCTTAATCACAACTTTATATATGAATAATAGCCCTCTAGTGTCAGTTTTAATGACCGTGTATAACCGTGAAAAGTATATTGCGGAAGCTATAGATAGTGTAATTGCATCTTCGTATCAAAACTGGGAATTAATAATAGTCGATGATCAAAGTAAAGATCAGTCCGTAGAAATTGCTAAAAAATATACTGAAATAGACTCTCGTATCAGATTATATGTGAATGAGAAGAATCTGGGTGATTATCCAAATAGGAATAAAGCTGCAAGTTTTGCAAAAGGTAAGTATCTTAAATATTTGGATGCTGATGATACTATATACAAATACTCTTTAGATTATATGGTAGAAGCAATGGAGACATTTCCAGATGCCGCATTGGGGATATCTTTCAATAAAATTGATGATAATAAACCTTATCCACAGCTATCAATGCCGAAAGAGACTATAAGAAATGAATTCTTAGGGAAAAGTATATTGGGATGTGGTCCTTCTGCGGCAATATTAAGGAGAGATGTTTTTAAAGAGTTGGGAGGTTTTTCTGGAAAACAATATATTGGAGATCATGAATTGTGGTTGAAAATAGCTGGGAAATATCCAATTGTCAAACTACAACCTTCCTTAATATGGTGGCGTGTACACCTTGATCAGCAAATTAGACTGGAAAGTAAAGATATCACAGTTCAGAATATTAGATATCAATTAGCATTGAATGCTCTTAATTCGAACCATTCTTTTTTACATGAAAAAGAATTTAGTAATGCTGATTTGAGATTGAAACAGAATTATTCCAGGAGATTACTACGAATATTATTGGGGGAGCGAAGAATCTTAGATTTTTACAAGCTATTAAAATTGTCAAATCTGTCATTGATAGAATTACTTTCTGGGTTTAAACACTATATAAAATGAATAATCCTTTGATTTCCGTAATAATACCTGCATATAACGCAAGTAAGTTTATCCGCATGACTGTTGAGTCAGTCCTGAATCAATCTTATGCTGATTTTGAACTTATTGTTGTTAATGACGGTAGTACAGATGATACTTTATATGTACTTGAATCAATAAATGATCGAAGAATAAGGATCTATTCTCAGGTAAATAAAGGGCAAGATGCTGCATTTAACTACGGATACAGCTTATCTATTGGTGAATATATTAAGTTTATGGATGCCGATGATGTGATATCAAAAGAGACCCTTGAAATTCAGCTTCTTGCATTAAAAAAGGACAATGAGAAAATTGCTTATGGAGAATGGTATCGTTTCTTTGGAAGCGAACCAAATCAGACTGATATAAAGAGTCCAATGTCTTATTGGAAAGATATGGATCCGATGGAGTTCTTAATTCAGGATGAAGATGGTCCAATGTTGCAGTGTGGAATAATGTTGATACCCAGACATATCATCGATAAATCGGGATTATGGCATGAAGAGCTGATATTATATAACGACACTGAATTTTTTACGCGAATAATATTGAATTCTAAAGGAATTGTTTTCACAAAGGGAGCTCAATTGTTTTATCGGTCAGGATTAACTACAAGTTTAACTTCTCAAAACTCAAGAAAATATTTTGAGTCAACATTCAAAGCGACAGGATTATTGGCAACTAATATGCTGCATTTTGAGGACTCGAAAAAAGTTCGAAAAGTAATCGCCAATATTTATTTTAGAAGATTATATGATATGTATCCTTTGTTTCCAGACTTGGCCGAAAAACATATAGAAAGGATAGATTATTATGGTGGTTCAAATTTAATGATTAAAAGTGGTGCAGTATATAATTTACTTTGTGTGATATTGGGTTGGAGGATTGCTAAACGACTTTTGATCTTAAGTAGAAAATTCAAATAGGCTGTGAGAAAACTCCTTTTTATCACTACGGCAAATCTTACAACTAATCCCAGATTGCTTAAAGAAGTTAAGGCAGCTTCTCCTTATAATCAATGTGAAGTGATATGTTTTAAGCTTTGCAACTGGAGTGACACATTTGAAGAGGGGCATATCGCATCCTTATCCAATATAAAAGTTCATTATATCAGTGCAGGGCGTAAGCCTTTTTTTTTGTGGCTATTTAGCACGTTAACAGAGCGGGTAGCTCAGCGTATATATCCGGTTTTACAAAGCAATTTATTTCTGACATCCATAGCAAGTAATAAACGAACTTGGCTTTTATTAAATGCAGTAAAACATATCAAGGATAAGCCCGATTTGATTATTGCACATAACTTGGGGGCGCTTTATCCAGCTTATCGATTGGCTAAAGAGCTAAATACAAAATTTACATTTGATATAGAGGATTATCATCCCGGAGAGAGGATCAACACAGATCAGGAGAATGAAAAGAAAAGACGGGAATATCTATTGCGAAAGTTATTACCAGATGCTGCGTATCTAAGTTATGCTTCGCCCCTTATAGGTTTGGAAACACTCAATTTATTGAAAGAGTCTTATACTAAACCCCATTCTTATATTGCTAACAGTTTCTCTCAATCAGAATTTATAGAGCCAGATACAGCTAAGACCGATAAACTAAGATTAGTCTGGTTTTCTCAAAATATTGCAGCAGGGAGAGGTCTGGAAATATTGATAGAGAGTTTAGACGGTTTAGATAATCAGATTGAACTTCACTTGTACGGGAATCTTGATAAAACTTATTTTGAGAAAAACTTGAATCAACAATATATTTTCATCCATACCCCCCTTCCTCAGAGAGAATTACATTTGGAATTGGCAAAGTATGATATTGGATTAGCGTTGGAAATTAATGAGGCTGATTTTAACCGCAATATTTGTTTAACTAACAAGATATATGCTTATGCTCTGGCGGGCCTCTATATTCTGGCAACAAATACCCAAGGTCAGGAATGGTTCTTAAATGAATATCCGTGGAGTGGAGAACTTGTTGGGCAAGATAAAGAGTCTATTAGAATCAAGATTCAAGAGCTGATATGTAACACGGAAGAAATAAGAAGAAATAGTAAAGATCGCTTCCGTTTGGCAAAAATGTTATCCTGGGAGCACGAACATAATAAATTAAATCTACTCTGGCAGGAGGTTGTAGTCAGTAATGAAAATAATTAATGAAAAACATTCTTATCATATACCCCCACTGGCATCCCGCTAACCTTGCCGGTGTACAGCGTCCCCGTTTAATAGGTAATTATTTGAAAGAGCTTGGCTGGCAGCCTTATGTCGTCACAGTGCAACCGGAGTATTTAGAAGAAACTCCTGATCCTGATTTTGAACAGATCTTTTCTTCTGACTTTATCGTATCGAGGGTAAAAGCATTTCCTGTAACCAGCCCCCGTATTATTGGAGATATTGGATTACGGGCGTTCTTTCAGATCCAAAGAGAGGCGCTACGGGTTATCCGGGAAAACCAGATTGATTTTATCTGGATTCCGATTCCTTCCTTCTATATGGGGTTGTTGGGGCGCATTCTTTACGAAAAAACAAAAGTACCTTACGGCATTGATTACATTGATCCCTGGGTAAGGGATATGACCAATCAGAAGAGCATAAGGATGCAACTCAGTCAATGGGTGGCCAGGATACTTGAGCCGATTGCAGTAAAGAAAGTGAGTCTGATTTCCGGAGTATCGACTCCATATTACGAGTCGGTGATTCAGCGCAACTTTCCAACCCTATACTCACCACTCACGACTCACGACTCACTACTTACAACTCATAACTCTCAACTCAAAAATTCCAATACAAACAAACCCTTCACTCACGTGGGGATGCCTTACGGTTTCGATCCGAACGATCATAAGGTAAAGCTGGATAATTTGGAATTGCCTTGGGGAAAAGAAGGTCCGTGTAAAATCTGGTTGTATGCCGGCGCTTTCCTGCCCAATTCCCATCTCTTTATGAAATGCTTTTTTGAGGCGATCGCCCAATTGAGAAAGGAAAAGGCATGGGATGAATCGATCCGGCTCTATTTCCTGGGAACGGGTTTGTATCCGGCTAAAAGAATTACTGCTTATGCTGAAGAGAGTGGAATTGCTGATATTGTTACGGAAAACAGGGAGCGCATGCCGTTCCTGCATATTCTGAACTATTTGTCATTAGCAGATACTGTTATGGTGATCGGTTCGACGGAGAAGCACTATACGGCTTCCAAGACATATCAGTCTGTGCTTAGCGAACGTCCGGTATGGGCGATATTCCATAAGGAGAGTTCGGCGGTGCAGGTGCTGAAGGAGTGTAATGCGGATGATTTTTTAGTAGAATATACTGAAGAAATGAACGAGGTTGAAATCACAGATGCCATAAAAGCTTCTATTTTGAAAAGATTAGCGTCTGAATCCTGGCAACCTAATTATCAAGCATTGGATAAGTATTCATCAAAAGAATCTGCAAGAATGTTGGTGGAAGCTATTGAACGTGTTTTGTGATATAAATAATGAGCATATAGTCATATTGTTTTGATTTGCGAATGTGAAGTGAAGAGCAGGACTGAACATCAGAGCTTTGTGTACAGGTTACTCCGTTTTCTTTACTTTTTTGGCGCAAAAAAGTAACAAAAAAACATAGCCTAAAAAAACTCGCTCGCTCGCCCATAGATTATTCTACCGTATCGGAACATTTGAGAATGGGCTCCTCACTCGGCAGTTTTTAGGCAGTTTGGAATTTGTGTTTGTCCCTCCGGGGTGGGGATGCGAGCTTCCTCCGGATGATATTTATAGCACCGACACGAATAATATAGGCCAAGCAAATATCGTATAGCTAGTATCTAGTATCAGTCATATCGTTTTGATTTGCGAATTCGAAGTGAAGAGCAGGACTGAACATCAGAGCTTTGTGAACAGGTTACTCCGTTTTCTTTACTTTTTTGGCGCAAAAAAGTAACAAAAAAACATAGCCTAAAAAAACTCGCTCGCTCGCCCATAGATTATTGTACGGTATAGGAGCATTTGAGGATGGGCTCCTCACTCGGCAGTTTTTAGGCAGTTTGGTATTTGTGTTTGTCCCTCCGGGGTGGGTATGTGAGCTTCCTACTTATAATATTTATAGCACCGACACGAATAATATAGGCCAAGCAGATATCGTATAGCTAGTATCTAGTATCTAGTATCTTTAGAGGTTTCAGCAGTTTCGCATTCCAAAGTAGCTTGACTATAAGTAATGAGCTTAAATTATAGTCATATTTACTGTCTCAAAAGTCAATTCGATTATAATCAAACTTCCATATTGATAGTTCGTCTGTTCTTCCCGCCCCTAATTATCTCCCTTTGGTCGATGACCGTTGGTTCCCCTAAAGGGGACTTTGAAGAGTGGGATTTCGGTCCAGATCTGCACTTCCAAACATCCCCTTTAGGGGCTTGGGGCGGGAAGTCCTTACTGCTACTTTTTGAACAGACTATTTTTATTTTGGAAACCCTTCTTTTACCGCAGTGTAATTTTGAATTTAACTACGGCTTTTACAGTTATAAGGTACAAAACTCATTGTTTGCACTACAGTAAGTCCCCTTTAGGGGATTTAGGGGTGAAAAATAGAAAAGTAGATTAATACGATATTTATTCAATCCTACTACTTAATATATAAACCACGTAAATTCATAGAACACAATAGAAAAATCTATGTGAATCCTATGTGCCTACTGTGCCTATGTGGGAAGAAAATAATGAAAAAACTCGCAATAATCACCACCCATCCCATTCAATACAACGCACCCTGGTTTAAAATGCTGGCGGAGCGAAAACGCATACAGGTGAAGGTGTTTTACACCTGGTCACAGGCAAAAGATGCGGTGCAGGACAAAACATTCGGTCAGGAAATTAAATGGGATATTCCACTATTGGACGGATATGAGTATGAGTTTGTAGAAAACAGATCTACGGATCCCGGAACTCATCATAAGAACGGGATAGATTGTCCCGGCCTGATTAGAGCTGTAGAACAGTGGAATCCGGATGAGGTATTGGTATTTGGTTGGTACCTGAAGAGCCATCTGGAGGTGATGAAACATTTTAAGGGTAAACTTCCTGTGAATTTCCGGGGAGACTCCACGCTGTTAAATGAACGTTTTGGAATAAAGACTGTCTTAAGACGTGTTTATCTGAGATACATCTATCGTTATGTTGACCGGGCATTTTACGTGGGTATTGAGAATAAAAAGTATTTTCAGGCTCACGGGTTAAAAGAAGAACAACTTGTTTTTGCCCCTCATGCCATAGATAATGACCGCTTTTTTGATTCGGAGGAAAAACAGTATGAACAACAGGCAAAAGCATGGCGGCACCGGTTGGGGTATAATGACGATGATATTGTCGTCCTTTTCTGTGGTAAACTTTACGACTTAAAAAATCCGGAATTGTTGATTTCTGCCGTTCAGCAAATCAATGACGAGTTACAAGCCAAAGGAGAAACAAAACGGATTAAACTACTTATGGTCGGTAGTGGCCCTTTGGAATCTACATTAAGAGAAATGGTCGGCTCAGATATTCATATCACCTTTCTTCCATTTCAGAATCAGTCAGCCATGCCTGTGGTATATCGTCTAGGTAATATATATTGCTTACCTTCACGAAGCGAAACCTGGGGGCTTGCGGTCAATGAAGCGATGGCCTGTTCCCGAGCGGTAATGGTCAGTGATAAAGTAGGATGTGCCAATGACTTGGTATCTGGAGAATATGGCGCCATATTCCGGAGTGGAGATCATGCAGATTTGAAGGAAAAGCTGAATTTAATATTGAATCAGGATATCTCTAAAATGGGGATTAAGGCCCGTGAAGTAATTGAAGCGTGGAATTTTGAGAATATATGCAAAGCAATCGAAGCAACAAAAGACTAAATATTAGCTATCGGGATATCACAGACATAAAGAAGGATCGGCGATACCTGATTCCTGTATTTTTCATCCTGAGCCTTTTCGTTACACACGGGTGGCTATCTGCTGTGGGACTGACCCTGTTTGTGTTTCTGTTATTCCGGTTTATCGTTGAACTGGAATATCGTTTCCCTATCGATACGGTCATTGTATTGATAGCATCTCTGCAGTGGATCGTGGGGCCTATATTAGCCTATTCCGGTTACAATACGCATTTTAAATACCACATGTATGTGGATGAAGATACTTATATGCATCTTGCAGTACCCGGCTGCCTGCTTTTCTGGTTTGGACTGACTTTGTTTAAAAACAGACAGGAGCAGGCTATCATCAGAAGCAGTCTCCGTTTCCTGAAAGATGTTCCTGTGAAGTATGCCTATGTGCTGATCGGGATCGGGATAGTGGCTCCTTTTGTCGGGAAAATGCTTCCGTTATATCTGGACTTTATATTTTGTCTGTTGGAGGTCTTTAAATATGTCGGATTCCTTTTTGTATTGTTTTCAGATCATGCCAAACGTAAATGGTGGGTTCTGGGCGGTGTTTATCTGATAACCTGTCTGGCTGCATTAAAAATGGCAATGTTTCATGACCTGATCTTGTGGTCGCTGTTTCTGGGGATTTATCTGGCCTATTATTTGAAAATAAGCATGAAAACCAAGGTGTTATTTTTGGTTGGAGGCTTCTTTATGATTTTCATTATACAACTGGTGAAAATGCAATTCCGGAGTGAAGTATGGAGCGGGGCTGTTAAAGGGAATGAGATTAGCGCTTATCGTGAATTAGTTTCAGAGCAAATGTCCGAAGGAGATATATTCAGGCACAATGTGGTCGAAACATTTATTTTCCGGATCAATCAGGGATGGATTATCAGCAGAATTATGGATTATGTGCCCATTCAGGAACCTTTTGCAAATGGAGAAACGGTAAAAGTGGCCATCAGGGATGCATTGGTTCCCCGTCTTCTCAATCCGGATAAAAAGAAGGCTGGCGGGCAGGAGAATTACACCCGGTTTACAGGCTATGAATTGCATGGGACCTCAATGGGAATTAGTGTTTTGGGTGAAGGATATGCTAATTACGGTGTGACAGGAGCTTGGCTGTTTATGTTTGCAGTGGGGGCTATCTTTTCATTTGCTTTATCCCAAACGATAAACTATGCGCGTAAATACCCTTCGCTGATTCTCTGGTTGCCGATGATATTTCTTCAGGTAGTAAAAGCCGAAACAGAGTTTTATGTGGTATTTAACTATCTGATAAAGAGTTTGATCATGGTTGCCCTGTTTATCTGGTATGCCAGAAAAAGACTGAACTGGACAATATGAAGGAGCGTATTACGTACATATTCCGGAAAAAGAGCCCCCGCTGTAATAGTATCGAGCAGGTGTTTTACGGTGTAATGGAGTGTCTGGATCCGGAATTATACCCGACTGCCTCATTTCATGTAAAGGAGAGCGGAGGTGGAATCAAGGCGATCATTTCCAATATTTGTGCAGTCCGAAAAACAGGCCGGGGCATCAGGCATATTACCGGTGATATTCATTATGTTGCGTTGGGTACTTCGTCTCCGTCGGTACTGACCATACATGATACGGGATCGGCATTGCAGGGGAATTTTATCAAACAGTTTCTGATCAAACTGTTGTGGTTCTGGTTACCGGCCCTGTGTGTGGACAGGATAACGGTAATTTCGGAATTTTCCAGGCAAGAGGTGTTGAGGTTAATCCCATTTGCAAAACGAAAAATACGGGTCATCCCCAACGCATACAGACAACAGATTGATCACGATCCGAAACCTTTTAAAAGCGCATGTCCGCGGATACTGCATCTGGGGACTAAATCCAATAAGAATCTGGAGCGGACTATCGAAGCGTTGAAAGGAATACACTGCGAGTTGATGATCATTGGGAAATTGACAGCAGCGCAACATAAACAGCTGGATCAAAGCGGTATATTATATCAGAATGAGTTTTTTATTCCCTTTGAACGTATCATAGAGCATTACAGGGTGTGTGACCTGGTCTGTTTTGCCTCTACCTATGAAGGATTTGGTCTGCCTATTCTTGAAGCACAGGCTACCGGACGTCCGGTAATCACATCCAGGGTAGCCTCTATGCCGGAAGTAGCCGGAGAAGGAGCCCTGTTAGTCGATCCCCTGAATATAGATGATATCCGGAATGCCGTAAACCGGATCATCTCTGATGAAACGCTGAGAGCCGGTTTGATTGCCAAAGGTCTGGAAAATATAAAACGTTTCACCCCGGAATCTGTCGCTATGCAGTATATTGATCTGTATAAGGAGATAGGAGGAATTTGCTAATTTGCAAATTAGCAAATTAGCAAATGACGGTATTCTGTAGAGACGTGGCCTGCCGCGTCTCTATTTATAGCCAACCGCGTCCCAATTAATATCCAGCCGCGTCCCTATTTAAAAATTGCATATTTCATAATTCAAGAAACGAATTACCATATTTACCAATCCGGCAAGCGGCATGAAGCCGCTGTCCGGTGTGAGGCCGCTGCCCGGTGTGAGGCGCAAACATTCTACGGTTTCATTCAGATAACGGACCCGTGATGTTGAGGCCGAATATCTACATTTGTCAATAAAAATACATTGTGAGGAAAATACTGATATTTACAGACTGGTTTCTGCCCGGTACGAAGTCGGGGGGGCCGGTTCGCTCTTATGCCAACCTGATCGCCCATTTCGAAGGGGAATATGAATTCAAAGTCATTACCCGCGATACCGATTACTGTTCGACTGAGCCTTACCCGGAGATTGCCGGCAATCAATGGAACAGGTGGTCAGCCAATACGGAGGTCTATTATATTTCACAGGATCAGTTAAACAGAGAGACCCTGAAGAAGCTGATCGAAGAGACTGCTTATGATGTGGTATATATCAACGGCATCTATTCGTGGAAATTTTCGGTTCTGCCACTGTTGTTATTGAGGAATTGTCCGGTAAGGATTATCGTTGCTGCGCGTGGGATGCTAAATCCGCAGGCGTTTTCGGTGAAGAAGACCAAGAAAAAGGTTTTTCTGGCATTTGCCAAAATGCTCAATTTATACCGGAACGTAACCTTTCATGCCACAAATGATGATGAACAAAGATATATCCGGGAGATTACCGGTCAGGGACAACCGGTGATTGTTGCCCCCAATTTACCCCGGAAGATACAGGTGCAAACCCCAAATAGCCGTACCAAAAAGGCCAATGAATTGAAACTGGTATCCGTTGCCCGCATTTCCAAAGAAAAAGGGACGTTGCATGCCCTGCACGCTTTGTCAACAGTGCAAACGGGAGAGGTTATACTGGATTTGTATGGTCCGGTATATGATCAGGCCTATTGGGAAGAGTGTCTGTCGGTCATCAACGGTTTACCCGCCTGTGTGAAGGTGAACTACAAAGGGAGTATCGATGGAGAGAAGGTGCCGGATGTCTTGCAGGATTACCATTTCTTTATTATGCCTTCGGAAGGGGAGAATTTTGGACATGCTATACTGGAGGCGCTTTCTTGTGGTTGCCCGGTTATCATTTCGGATATGACACCGTGGAAAGGGTTAATCGACAAGAATCTGGGCTGGGATATCCCGCTAAATGATCCGGATGGTTTGGTGAGGGCCATTGAGACCGCAGCAAAGATGGATCAGGCTGTTTATCAGGTGTGGTCATCTGCAGCATCGGAATATGCACGATTATTTTGCGAGAATCCGGAATTGATAGCGGCAAACAGACTGTTATTTGATTTATCCTGATGGTGTGTAGAGACGTGGCCTGCCGCGTCTCTATAATGAATAATGAAAAATGGGGGGGAGAGAATGAAAATAATTAAGAGAATTAAGGAATTAAGTGAGAGGTTTTTATAGATAGGTATTTATTGAGCGTGATTTCGAGTGCCTACCCGCTCGTTTCGCTCATATTAATAAGATTATGAAACTGATAGTAAATGCAGATGATTTTGGATTTAGTGCGGATGTAAACCAGGCGATAACAACTGTAATCAAGCAGCAAGCCTGTTCTAATACGACATTAATGGTCAATATGCCTGCAACTGATGAGGCGGTTGGTCTCTCTGTTCTGAACGGTTTTTCGGACCGGATTGGATTGCATTTGAACTTAACCGATGGTTTTCCATTGACAGATCCTATACGGGGTCAAAAACTTTTCTGCGATTCTGATGGGAATTTTAATACCGGATTTCACCGGGGGATTCATCGTTTTTATTTGAATAAAAAAGAAGAAGATGCGGTGAGACTAGAATTCTCGGCTCAAATAGAAAAATATTTGTCGTATGGTTTTGATTTAAAGCATATAGATTCGCATCATCACATCCATACTAATTATTCGATTTTCAAGATACTGATTCCGTTATTGAGAAAATATGAAATAAACAGCATCAGGCTGACACGGAATATGTTTGAAGAGGTTTCTTGGGGTAAGAATATTTACAAAAGACTGCTGAATAACAAAATCCGACAAATTGCGGTTACCAGTAACTATTTGGGCTCTATTTCGGATTTTGAAAAATACAGACATCGGATTCCGGAAACATCCATAGTTGAAATTGCGGTACATCCGGTTTTATCAGAAGAGGGTATTTTGGATATGGATGTTCCGTATTCCAAAGTTGTAGATGCGATAAGAGGAGAGGAATTGATTTCGTATAGAAATATATGGTGATTGATTTTACCACAGAAATGTAGAGACGTGGCCTGCCGCGTCTCTAACATGAAGAATGAAGAATGGGGAGAATAATTAATAAATCAAAGAATTAAGGGGAAGAAAAGATTACCATGTTTTTTATCGCATCAAAGCTATTTTATTCGTTGCTGTCACCGTTTATCTGGTTCCTTCTGATTCTGGCCGTGAGCCTTAAGACGAAAGCCGTCCGGAGAAAACGACGGTTACGAATAGCAGCATTTGTTATTTTGTTGCTGTTTATGAATCCGGTTTTGTTTGGTTGGATTGCCCGAAAATGGGAATATCCGTTTACTAACCGGAATGCTTTGCCGGGAAATGTAAACGTTGCAGTCGTATTGGGAGGTATGTCTGCTTATCACGAGGTAACAGGGCGAGTCCGTTATTTCCAGAGTGGAGACCGGCTCTTTCAGGCACTGGAGCTTTATAAAACGGGGCAGGTCAGGAAAATCGTAATCAGTGGTGGCTCTCCGAATATTCTGATCAAAGAGAAGCCGGAAGCGGAGTATCTGAAGGATTATCTGAGTCATATCGGAGTTCCGGATAGTGATCTGTGCATTGAAGCTCGCTCCCGGAATACGTATGAAAATGCGATATACACCCAAAAGGCATTCTCCGGTCAGGGTTGGAGAAAAAGAATAATTCTGGTAACTTCGGCTTTTCATATGAAACGGGCGCAGAGATGTTTTGAAAAAGCAGGATTTGCTGTGATTCCTTACAGTACGGATTGTTTGCAAAGTGTCGATGGTTATACACCTGGAGATTTCTTTATTCCGGATCCTGTTATGCTTTATAACTGGCAGCTGGTCATCAAAGAGTGGATTGGCTTTGTTGTTTACCGGATTAAAGGGTATGTTTAAATGAAGAATGAAGAATTAAAAATGAAGAATGAAGAGTGTAGAATGATGAGTGGAAAATGGACATTCTCTTTTTGTGTCTTCTTATATTTCTTCAATCTTCATTCATCTTTAAAAAATTAGAAATAGTGGCAACAGATTTATCCCAATTCAATAACCCCTGGTACAAACCGGGGAACAGAGTCAAAATATTGTGCTGGTATTTTGTCAATGTTCTCTTTTTTATTAATCCGTTGAATCCGTTTATGGGGATCAAATTGAAATTGCTCCGGCTTTTTGGAGCCCGGATTGGTAAAGGTGTCTGGATAAAGCCCGGCGTCAATATTAAGTATCCCTGGCTACTCAGCATCGGGGATTACTCCTGGATAGGAGAGAAGGTTTGGATTGATAACCTGGATAGTGTGACTATCGGAAATAACGTTTGTATTTCGCAGGGGGCTATGTTGCTTTGCGGAAATCATAACTATAAACTCCCTACCTTTGATCTGATCGTAAAACCGATTACGATTGAAGATGGTGTCTGGATCGGAGCACAAAGTACAGTTTGTACCGGCGTTACCTGTAAAAACCATTCTATTTTGACAGTTGGTTCTGTTGCAACAAAAGATCTGGAAGAAAAGGGTATTTATCAGGGCAATCCGGCGGTGAAGATAAGGGATAGACGGATTGGATCCGTAGAGACGTGGCCTGCCGCGTCTTTTCGTCAATGACGTGGCAGGCCGCGTTTTATATTCACAGACGTGGCAGGCCGCGTCTCTACAGAAATCAAAAAAACGAATATAGTAAACACAATACAATGAAACGAATACTAGTGACCGGTGGTGCCGGATTTATCGGGTCGCATTTGTGCGAGCGACTGTTGAATGAAGGGAATGAGGTAATTTGTCTGGATAATTATTTCACCGGTTCAAAAATGAATGTGGTGCATCTGATGGATAATCCCTATTTCGAAATGGTGCGTCATGATGTGACCCATACCTATATGGCAGAGGTGGATGAAATCTATAATCTTGCTTGTCCTGCTTCACCGGTGCATTACCAGTATAACCCGATTAAGACTATCAAAACTTCTGTGATGGGGGCGATCAATATGCTGGGACTGGCGAAGCGTGTACGTGCGAAGATTCTCCAGGCCAGTACCAGTGAGGTGTATGGTGATCCGCATGTGCATCCGCAACCGGAGAGTTATTGGGGGAATGTAAACCCGATCGGTATCCGTTCCTGCTACGATGAAGGAAAACGTTGTGCTGAAACCCTCTTCATGGATTACCATTTGCAGAACAACGTTAAGATTAAAATCATCCGTATCTTCAATACTTATGGTCCGCGTATGAATCCAGATGACGGACGTGTGGTATCGAACTTTATCGTCCAGGCATTGAAAGGTCAGGATATAACCATCTTTGGTGATGGACAACAAACCCGTTCGTTCCAGTACGTGGATGATTTGGTAGAGGGTATGTGCCGTATGATGGGTTCGCGTGAGGATTTCGTAGGTCCGGTGAATATCGGTAATCCGAATGAGTTTACCATGCTGGAGCTGGCTCAAAATGTGTTGGAGCTGACAGGTTCGAAATCAAAACTGATATATCAGCCTCTACCTCAGGATGATCCTAAACAGCGCCAACCAAATATTGACCTGGCTTACCGTGAACTGAATGGCTGGGAGCCGAAGGTGCAATTGCGTGAAGGTCTGATGAAAACGATTGAGTACTTTGATAGGCAACTGAAGGGTTGAGGGACTGATGGACTGAAGGAATGCAAGAAATTAAAGAATTAAGATAATTAAGGAATAGTAACCTGAGATTTTTGTCCACGAATTACACTAATTTTCCCGAGACTATTCGTGATTATTCGTGTGAATTTGTGGACAAACTTTTTACTGATAAATTGAATCCCTGCAAATGAAACTATCCATCATCACCGTCGCCTATAACAGTGCCGAAACGATTGCCCATACGATAGAGTCTGTATTGGAACAGAGCTATTCGGATATAGAATATATCATTGTGGATGGAGGCTCCAAAGACAATACGGTAGAAATCATCAAATCGTATGAGCCGCGCTTCAATGGCCGGATGAAGTGGATCAGCGAAAAGGATAACGGCCTGTACGATGCGATGAACAAAGGGATACGTATGGCTACAGGTGAGGTGGTGGGGATCATCAATGCGGATGATTTCTATCATCGGAATGATGTCATTGCACTAATCGCAAAGGGATTTAAGGAGGAACATGTGCAGGCTACCTTTGCAGATGTGCGATTTGTGAAGCCTGATAACCTGGAAAAGACGGTACGTTATTATGCCTGTAAGAACTTTGCACCCTGGCGGTTTCGTTTCGGATTTATGCCGGCGCATCCGACGTTTTTTACCTATAAGTGGTATTTTGATGAGTTTGGCTATTACAGAACCGATTATAAGATAGCAGCGGATTACGAGCTATTGATTCGTTTTCTCTATAAGCATAAGCTCAAATATAAATACCTGCACCTTGATGTCATGAAAATGCGGACAGGAGGGGCCAGCACTGCATCCGTAAAGAGTAACCTGATCCTTAACCGGGAGATAGTGCGTGCCTGCCGGGAAAACGGAATCTATACGAACCTGGCGATTCTCTCGCTGAAATATTTCGTAAAGGTGTGGGAGATGGTGGTTACTAAGGATTGAGGGGGTGAGGGATTGAAGGATTGAATTATGTAGAGACGTAGCCTGCTGCGTCTTTTGAAAAATGAATAATGAAAAATGAAGGGAATGAAAGAAATTAAATGAATGAAGGAATTCGAAGATGATATTTTTGTCCACGAATTTTCACGGATTGGCACGAAATGATAAGTGCATATTTGTGAATATTCGTGGACAACTTATTTTAGATTATTCCCGATAGTATATGCGTTTTACCCGGGTTGCTATAGAGGTGATGATCTCGTAAGGAATAGTTCCCAGTTTGTCTGCAATTTCCTGAACAGTCAGTTCTTCACCGAAAATGATCGCCGTATCGCCTTCCTGAGCGTCAGTATCGGTCAGGTCAATCATAGTGATGTCCATGCAAATGTTCCCGACGATTTTGGCTCGTTTGCCGTTTACCACCACTTCTCCCACACCGTTACTGAGGTGACGGTCCAGTCCGTCGGCATAACCGATAGGAATCGTGCCAATGCGGGAATCACGAGTCAACGTCCATTTACGGCCGTAACCGATGGTTTCCCCGGCTTTGATATCTTTAATCTGCAGGATGGTTGTTTTCAGTGTGCTGACATTGCGCAGTCCTTCTTCTCCACACGAGCTTACCCCATACAGACCAATTCCCAGGCGTACCATATCTTTCTGATGTTCCGGAAAGCGGAATATTCCCGCTGTGTTGAGGATGTGATGGAGCACTTTATAGCCTACTGCGGATTCAATACGTTCAGCGCACTGAGTGAAACGTTCGATTTGACGCAGGGTATAATCGTTGTGAGACTCGCTGTCACTGCCTGCCAGGTGGGAGAATACGGACCTAACCTTTAAAGCTGTTTGAGCGGTAAGCAGGTCGGTCAGTTCATCCATCTCTTCGGGCAGGAATCCCAGACGGTGCATACCTGAGTCTATCTTGATGTGCACGGGATAGTTGCTGATACCCTGCATTTCGGCAGCACGGATTAAGGCTTTGAGCAGTTTGAAGCTGTACACTTCGGGTTCGAGGTCATTATCAAAAAGGACATTGAAGCTGCTCATCTCGGGATTCATCACCATCAACGGCATGTAGATACCGGCTTTGCGCAGCTCTGCGCCTTCGTCGGCAACGGCAACGGCAAGGTAGTCACAGTGGTGTTCCTGCAAAGTCTTTGCTAACTCGTAGGAGCCGGCTCCGTAACCGAAGGCTTTCACCATGCAGACCATTTTGGTGGTCGGCTTCAGCTTGCTGCGATAGAAGTTGAAGTTGTGTACAATGGCATCGAGATTGACCTCCAGAATGGTTTCGTGTACCTTCAATTGCAGGCGGTCGGATATTTTTTCGAAATGAAACTCGCGGGCCCCTTTTACCAAAATCAACTCTTTGTCAAATGAATTGATAAGAGTCGATTGCAGGAATTCTTCCGTCGTTTCGTAAAAAGCCATTCCCATCGGGAACAGAGAGGCCTGGTCACCGATATTTTTGCCAATACCAATCAGTTTGTCAATCCCCTTTTGCTTCAGCAGATTCGCAACTTCAAGATAGAGCAGGTGGCTTGATTTGCCTGTCTGTTGCAGGTCGGATAGGATGAGCGTGCGCTTCAGGTCGGAACCTTTAGCCCGGCGCATCTGAAAATCCAGTGCCAGTTCGAGTGAATTGAAGTCGAGGTTGTAGGTGTCGTCGATAATGAGGCAATTTTGAATCCCCTCCTTCACCTCCAGACGCATTGCTACCGAATGGAGCTTCATCATCCGTTCCCTGATTTTATCCGGGGAAATCTGGAAGTAAAGCATTACCGCCAGACAGTGGATGGCATTCTCGATATTGGCATCTTCGGTAAAGGGAATTTCGAAATCCCCGTCGATGATTTGCAGGTAGTTGTATTGGATAAAGGTCGATTGCTCGCCTTTCTTTATTTTGGAAATGTAAAGTGGGGCATCCTGGTTTTTCTTCGACCAGGAAAGGAAATTTTCTCCGGCAATGGTGTTGAGGATACAGTGTTGGACGATCTGGTCGTCTTCCTCGTAAACGATGGTTTCGGAGTGGGTAAAGAGCTTCAGCTTTTCGAGACATTTCTGTTCTATGGACTGAAAGCCTTCCTGGTGAGCGCTGCCTATATTGGTCAGAATGCCGATTTCGGGTGCAATTACTTTTTCCAGACGCTCCATCTCTTCCGGCTGGGAAATACCGGCTTCGAAGAGGGCCAGTTCAGCCTGCTCATCCAACCTCCATACCGAAAGCGGAACCCCCGTCTGTGAGTTGTAGCTGCGGGGGGAACGCACGATACGCTTGTCTTCGTTGAGCAGTTGGTATAGCCACTCCTTGACAATGGTCTTGCCGTTGCTCCCGGTAATGCCGATAACCGGAATCTGAAAATGTTTCCGGTGTGATGCTGCCAGTTGCTGTAAGGCCGCCAGTGTGTCCTTTACTACCAGTAGATTAGCTTCGGTAAGACCTTCGAATATTGGCAACCGTTGGCTGATGACAAAGGTTCGAACACCTTTCTGGTAGAGCTCCGTGACATATTTGTGGCCGTCATTTTGCTTGGTTTTCAGTGCGAAGAATAGTGTTTCTTCCGGAAAAGAGAGGGAACGGCTGTCTGTCAGCAGGAGGCTGACCGGAGCGTCGTTCAGGATGTTACCCGACGCATGGATGATGCGTGCGATATCTGATACGAAGTAGGTCATAACTGTTCAAATAATTTGAGTTGCTCCTTGATTGTTGCAACTTCAGTTGACAGTGCAAAGGTCGGGCATTTTTTAGTTAATTGTTCTGCTTTAAGTAAATTCTGCTGCAAAAAGTTCTTATAAGATTCCGATTTGGGATTAAATGGACGGTGTTGGAGGGCTTTGTTTAGCTTCTCCCATTCTTCCATCAGGGATATGGTCTCTTTCGAAAGTTGAGTTTCGCAGAATCGTTGCCAGATGTAGTTGACCGCTTGCCCCGAGGGATGAATCATATCCTCGGCATAAAAGCGGTAATCGCGCAATTCGTCCATCACGATCTCATAAGCGGGAAAATAGCTGCAAAAATCGAACTCCTTCACCAATTGGTCAATAGCGAGCAGGAGGGTGGCTTTACTGAGTTGGTTTTCGTGTGCACCGTCCTTCCAGTGACGGATGGGACTCACCGTAAAGAGCAGCTTTAGCTTAGGGTTTTCCTCCCGTAGTTTTTCAATCAACTCCTTCCATTCTTTTGCGATTTGTCCTATGCTGATTCTTTCACGGTGAAAATATTTCTCCGGTAATTTGTGGCAATTGCTTACTACCTGTCCGGTTTCTTTTAAGTGATAAACAAAGGCAGTACCGAACGTGATAATTAACCGATCTGTTTCCCTCAGCCATTGGGCGGAACGAATCATTCGCTCATTAATCATAGAGAGACATTCCTGAGCATCTACTTCCGAGAAGCGGGAATGGTGAGCATAGCTGTGATAGACTCCGTGATGCTCAAACAGGTCTTTACCGGTAAATATTCGCCTTTCCAGCAAATCGCTCAGCGCTGATTTCAGCGACAACGGATTATACAATATCCCGAACGGATTAATATCGACCTGAAACTTATTGTCGGTCAGCTTTTCCCCGATATTCTCGGCAAAGCAGGAGCCAAGCAGCATCAACTTGTCGGTGTAACTGATAGGGGTGGGGGATACGGGTATTTCTATGGGGGTGTGGAGTTGCATGGCAAGGTTTTTTTTTCGGAGGATGAAGATAGTGATTTCTTCGAAGCGAACAGCGGCTTAACGCCGCTTGTCGTGTTAGGTGATGAATTTTTCCGGATTTAATTGTCAAAGATTTCACCTGTCGCGAATTTTGCGACAGCTCGATATTATCTTTTCCGGAAACTCAGTTTCCAGCTCCTCTTCATCACACCCTGGAAACTCAGTCGCTGGTCGGAACCGACCTCCGTTCTTGCTGGAAACTCAGTTTCCGGGCAGAACTGACTCCGGTTCTCGTTGGAAACTGAGTTTCCAGCCCCAACCGGACTCAGTTCTCGTTAGAAACTCAGTTTCCAGTCAAAACCGAGCCCGGTTCTTATTGGAAACTGAGTTTCCGGGTCAAACGGAGCCCGGTTGGAGCTGGCGACTGAGTTTTCGGTAAAGCGGACAGCGGCTTAATGCCGCTTGTCGCATTTAATATAGAATTAATTATATTGTCTTTTCAGGACGTCGATGGATGTTGTGATTTTATTTTCCCAAGGCGTTGCCGTTGTGCTGATGATGTGTTAGGCCTTCGGCCTGGAAGTAACAGGCTGGATGAGCCTCATCTGAGGTTTACTGGTTTGTTGCCGGCTGAGGCTCAGCCAATGAGAATCCGGTTCAGATCTTGTCGTCTGAGCCTCATCCGGGCAGAACCGGACTCCGTTCTCGTCAGCCGAGGCTCAGATGGAGAGAACCGGGCTCCGTTCTTGCTAACTGAGCCTCAGCTGAGCAGAACCGACTTCAGTTCTTGTCAGCTGAGCCTCAGCTGGGTTAAACCGGGGTCAGGGCGGATTGGCTGAGGGTCAGCTGGGGTATTGCAAGTTGAGCGAATTCGCCTAATAGGCTTCGCAATTCTACTTAATGAAGGTTTTGTTGTCTTAATTCCTGGAATTGTTGAAAATAATATGATAACATATTTAGTCTTTCATTGTATTTTAAAGTTCTATTACCTAGAGCTTTTGTGTATAGATTGAATTTACCGAAATATTGACGTTTGTAGTCACATCCAAGATATATTTCTTCAGGATTTATTTTTAATGATACTTGAGTGTTTCTTTGTCGTTTTTCTTTCTCTAATCCATTAATTGATATTGACATGTAAAATCCATCTGTATGTTGTCCAAATTCACAAACGATATATACCATTCTGCCAAAAAGATTTTCGTTTTCCATATCTACGCAGACTTCGGTTGTTTTATTTGAATCATCTATTATTCTATAGCATAGCTCTGATTTATTGTTTATGTATAAGGATATGCGACTTTGTTGGTCATTTTTTGCATAATCAAAAATGTACTGTTTTTCAGAATCTTCCTTTTTTAATATTCGAATCACCATATGAAAAGAAAAACCCGGAAGGTCTTCTGATAAAGCATATTCGTTTGAATATTCATTTTTGAGAACCTTTAAAATATCATCATAGGTAAGAATGTCAATTTTGTAATGTATTCTGCGACAAAATTGATGAAGTTTATTTTTATCGATAGAATTATCACGACCAATAATTATTTTGATGTCAAGATCTTCTTGAATATTTATGTTGTAAGACTGATTTACCTTTTTTCTGTTTTCAGGATTTCTAGTGAAATACTGTTCATATATAATAGTTTGGCTAATGTAATTCTCGACTTCAGCGGTAAATCTTTCTCTGTACTTATTCGTATCAACAATTAGTTTTTTGTCACATGCTGTTTTAATCTCGAATATCTCAAACAAACCTCGAATTGTTTCAACAATAAAATCAGGTTCTGGTTGTAGTTCAGTATACTCGTCTTTGGGTAATTTTCTCTCACTATTCTTTGTGAAAGAGTGAAATTGTTTATATCCTAATAATTGAAATACGATTGGATTGCTTTCAAAGAATTCTTGGAAATCTTGTTCAGGAATATCGTCACTATTAAGTAGTTGTTCAAGCCAGAAAATTGCTTGCTGAAGATCGTATTTATGAGAGTTCATATTCATTGAGGTTTAATGTTTGTCCTGTAAATTTCAGTAATAATATTATGATGAACAAATATATTAGCTATAAACGCAAAAAGGGAAGCCAAACCCAAGTTCGACCTCCCTTTCATATCCTAATCCGACAAGCGGCCTAAAGCCGCTGTCCGGTTAATTATTTCCCCATCAGATAGCTCTTGAAACCGGCAAAATCCTTGCCCAGTTCAATGCTCTGTTTGGTACCTTTCATAAACTCCTGCAACTTTTGCGGGATCTCCACTTTCTCACCGATGATGTTTTCCACCGTTTCGAGGAATTTGGCCGGGTGAGCTGTTTCGAGGAACACGCCGGTTTCACCCGGTTGGAGCTGTTCTTGTAGAGCTTTGTAACCGCAAGCACCGTGCGGGTCGAGCAGGTAGCCGGTTGCTTTGTAGGTAGCTGCAACCGTTTCAGCGATTTGCTCATCGTCGTAGCTGCATCCGCTGATCTCGCCTTTGATGGCTTCCCACGATTCACCGTACAGGTCAAGCACACGGGCAAAGTTACTCGGGTCACCTACGTCCATTGCGTTGGCAATGGTCGATACAGAAGGTTTCGGAGTGTAAACACCGGTGTTGAGGTAGTTCAGGAAGATGTCGTTACGGTTATTGGCCGCGATGAAGCGCTTGATCGGCAATCCCATTTTTTTGCCAAATAATCCCGCGGTGATGTTGCCGAAGTTTCCGCTCGGTACGCAAACTACCATCTCTTTCTCTTTACCCAGTTTTTTCAGTTGAGCGTAAGCGTAGAAGTAGTAAAACGCCTGAGGCAGGAAGCGAGCCACGTTGATCGAGTTGGCCGAAGTCAGGTTTAATTTAGCATTCAGTTCCTCATCCATAAAGGCCGATTTCACTAATGCCTGACAATCGTCGAAGGTGCCGTCCACTTCCAGAGCGGTGATGTTTTGTCCCAATGTGGTAAACTGGCACTCCTGAATAGGGCTCACCAGACCTTTCGGATACAACACATACACGTGAATACCTTCCACACCAAGGAATCCGTTTGCCACAGCGCTTCCGGTATCACCCGAGGTAGCCACGAGTACTTTTACATCTTTCTGTCCCTGTTTTTTGATGAAATAGCTCAACAAACGAGCCATAAAGCGACCACCCACATCTTTAAAGGCGAGGGTAGGGCCGTGGTAAAGCTCCAGACTGTAGATGCCTTCGCTCACGGGAACAACCGGAGCGTCGAAACTGAGGGTGTCATATACGATCGCCTTCAGGGTGTCAGCTTCAATGTCTTCACCGAAGAATGCATCGGCTACCACATAAGCAATTTCCTGAAAACTCATTTTGTCGATATTCTCGTAAAATTCAGTCGGAAGAGCTTTGATTTTCTCCGGCATGAAGAGGCCGCGGTCAGCAGCCAGTCCTTTTACAACGGCCTCTTGCAGTGAAGCCGGTGCTACTTGTTTGTTGGTACTGTAATATTTCATTTTGGTTTATTGTCAATGGTTGTAGAGACGTGGTATATACCGCGTCTATCGTTTAGAGACGCAGCAGGCCACGTCTGATGTATAGAGACGCGGCAGGCCACGTCTGTACAATTATCGGAATAATTCCTTCATAAATTCATCACCTTTCAGCAGGCCGTATGCGCCTTTTTCAGCGGCAAATTCATCATACACCTGTACATCGTCGGCTTTCTGGCCGGGTTTGTAGATGATGAATGGCACCGGAGAATTGGTGTGCGTTTTGATGCTGCATGGGGTCGGGTGGTCAGGTAATAATGCGATCGTTACCGGTTCGTCCCATTTTGCAGTCTCTTCGAGAATGGTTTTCACGCAACGGCTGTCGAGGAATTCGATGGTTTTGGTTTTCAATTCCACATCCCCTTCGTGACCGGCCTCATCGCTTGCTTCGATATGTAAGAATACGAAATCCTTCGTTTTCAAAGCCTCGAGAGCAGCGGCTGTCTTTCCTTCGTAGTTGGTGTTCCAGAGACCGGTAGCGCCTTCCACGTTGATAGAATCCAGTCCGGCATATACGCCGATACCTTTGATCAGATCTACAGCCGAAATAACCGAACCACTTTGTATTCCGAAAACCTCCATCAGGGTTCTCATTTGAGGCTTATAGCCCGGTGACCACGGCCAAATGCTGTTAGCCGGATCTTTACCGGCTGCAATGCGCTTCAGGTTTACCGGATGGTCAGCTAAAAGTTTCTGTGATTTGAGGATAAGCTCGTTGAGGAGGCGTGCTGTTTCTTCTGCTTCGGGTGTTTCTGCTTCGATCATCACATCGCGGAACGGAGTTCCCGGCACATCGTGCGGAGGAGTGCATTTGAGGGCTTTGTTGCCGCCTTTTATTTTAAGCAAATGGCGGTATGATACGCCCGGGAAGAAGTTTGCCACATCACCGCCCAACTCTTTTTGTAAAAACAGGATAAGCTCTTCCGCTTCTTCATTAGAGATATGTCCGGCTGAGTGGTTTTTGATTTTATCGTTTTCGATGCAAATGATGTTGCAACGCATGGCCATTTCGCCGTCTTCAATGGGAATTCCCATGCTGGCAGCTTCCAATGAGCCGCGACCTTCGAATTCTTTTGCCACATCGTAACCCAAAACTGTCAGGTTGGCGATTTCACTACCCGGAGCAAAACCTTCGGGTACGCTACTGAACATCCCGCTGACGCCCATCGCGGCCAGCTTATCTATCGACGGTTTATTGGCAGCCTGAAGCGGAGTTTTTCCGCCCAGCATATCGATGGGTTCATCGGCCATCCCGTCACCAAGTATGATGATG
Organism: Parabacteroides sp. FAFU027; assembly: GCF_022808675.1. Classification (NCBI taxonomy): domain Bacteria; kingdom Pseudomonadati; phylum Bacteroidota; class Bacteroidia; order Bacteroidales; family Tannerellaceae; genus Parabacteroides; species Parabacteroides sp. FAFU027. Next base: position 12,390 of record NZ_JAKZKV010000012.1, on the reverse strand, counting down.
TATTTCATTGATTTACAATTTAGTCATTTACCATTTACAATTGAATTAGCTAATTAGCTAATTTGCAAATTATCGAATATTCGCAATACTGATAATATCAGCAAATACCCCTGCAGCAGTAACGCTGGCGCCGGCACCGTATCCTTTGATGATCATCGGATATTCGTTGTAGCGCTCAGTGGTGATCATGATGATGTTGTTGCTGCCCTCAAGGTGGAAGAATGGGTGACTGTCATCCACTTCCTGTAATCCAACAGACGCTTCACCTTTTTCGAGTTTTGCCACGAAGCGGTAACGTTTGTTATCTGCTACTAAAGCTTTGCGACGTTCTTCAAATTCACCGTCAAGCTCAGAAACATTGTTCCAGAAATCCTCCAGGCTACCATCGAAATATTTCTGTGGAATAAAGAGGTTTTTCTTTACATCTTCCTGCTCAATCGGGTAACCTGCTTCGCGGGAAAGGATTACCAGTTTACGAATCACATCTTTACCGCTCAGGTCGATGCGCGGATCCGGTTCGGCAAATCCGGCCTCTTTAGCCATAACAATAGTTTTGCTCAAAGGAATTTCTTCGCTCAGGGTATTGAAAATGAAGTTCAATGTTCCTGAAAGTACAGCTTCCAGTTTGAGGATACGGTCACCGCTGTTAGTCAGGGCATTCATCGTGTTGATGATCGGCAGCCCGGCACCCACGTTGGTTTCGAATAAGAATTTGACGCCACGTAGGTTTGCTGTTTGTTTCAGCTCGGTATAGTTTTCGTATGATGATGAAGCAGCTACTTTATTGGCACAAACCACCGATACGTTGTGCTTCAGCAAATCGTTATAAACCGATGCGATGGTTTCGCTTGCCGTACAGTCAACAAAGACAGAATTGAAGATGTTCATCTCCAGAATTCCGCTTATGATAGATTCGGGAGTTGCGGGTGCCGTAGCGGTTGCAAGTTCCTCTTTGTAATTTTCCAGATTAATACCTTCACGTTTGAACAGGCAATGTTTCGAATTAATCAGTCCGACAACGTTGATTTTGAGTGACTTTTCTTTCAAAAGTTTCTCTTGCTGTTTCTGGATTTGTTGCAGTAAATTACCACCTACCAGTCCGACACCGGCCACGAAGAGGTTGAGTTCCTGGTAATCTGACAGGAAGAAGCTTTCGTGAATGACATTCAACGCTTTTCGCAGGCTATCCAGGCGGATGACGAAGGAAATGTTGGTTTCGGAAGCACCTTGTGCGCAGGCAATCACATTGATACCGTTGCGTCCCAGAGTGCCGAACAGTTTTCCGGCAATACCCGGAGTGTGTTTCATGTTTTCACCAACGATTGCTACACAAGCTAAATCTTTCTCAGCTTTGATATCGTTGATTTCACCGATAGATATTTCATGCTCAAATTCTTCTTTCAGCACTTTTACGGCCAAATCGGCATCGGCATTGCGAACCCCGAATGAAGTGTTGTTTTCTGATGCAGCCTGAGATACCAGGAATACACTGATTCCCGATTTTGCCAAAGCACGGAAAATGCGGAAGTTCACCCCAATAACGCCTACCATACCTAATCCCTGCACGGTAATCAGACAAGCATCGTTGATCGAGGAGATACCTTTGATAGCTTTCTTTTTATCTCCCACCATGTTGCGGGAAATAAATGTACCCGGCGCATCCGGATTAAAGGTGTTTTTGATAATAATCGGAATATTCTTGTGATAAACCGGGTAAATGGTTGGAGGGAAAATTACTTTCGCTCCGAAATTACAAAGCTCCATGGCTTCAACAAAGCTCAGCTTGTCAATCACGTAAGCATTACTGATGATGCGGGGATCGGCAGTCAGGAAGCCGTCCACATCCGTCCAGATTTCCAGCATCTCTGCCTGAAGCGCTGCAGCAACGATAGCGGCAGTATAGTCAGAACCTCCGCGGCCCAGGTTGGTTATTTCGCCGGTAACGCTGTCGGTGGCGATAAATCCGGGGATCAAAGTGATTTGTGGTAATTCTGTAAAAGTTTCTTTTACCAGTTTGTTGGTAAGGCCAAAGTTGCAGTTGTGTTTGCCAAACTGAGTGTCGGTTTTGATAAATTCCCGCGAATCGTACAGTTTAGCACCTGCAATTGCATTGCTTACGATAACCGATGACATCCGTTCACCGTAGCTAACGATCATATCGTTGGTTTTCGCCGAAAGATCACGGATCAGATAAACACCTTTGTATATGTTGGTCAGTTCATCAAGAAGCTCATTGACCTTCTTACGGGTTTCCACTTTCTTATCTGTCAGGACAACGCCTTCGATCACATTGTAGTGACGATTTACGATGGTTTCGATTTCCTGAAGATATGCTGAATCTCCAGCAACAGCCATACGTGCGGTTTTCAGTAACTGGTCTGTAATACCGCCTAATGCAGATACAACTATTATAATTGGCTCTTTACGAGCTTCCGCAATTTTTTTTACGTTCTGAATGCTTTCAATGGAGCCAACCGAAGTACCCCCAAACTTTAAAACTTTCATATGGTGTATTCTTTATGTATTTTAAAATAGAGTATAGCCCTGATGTCAGGGGAAACGATGTGACGGTACACAATACTGCTCCCGTTGCTGCCTTTTGCAACGTACCGCACAAATTGGATGTGATTGATTTGATTAGATAAAGACATGAATTACTGAACCCCCCAAGGGGTGGTCGTCGTAAAGAGCAGAGTATGTGCTGTGAAATTCATCATGTCTTCTGTTTTTTGAAAAGTGGTGCAATATTACTCAGATTTTCAGACATAACCTAATAAAATGGGAAATAAATGGCTGTAGAGAACAGAAACTCCGCTATTTAGAAATTAAAGTTACCTGTTAAATAGAAGGGCAGCAAACGATCATCCCTGATGATAAAGATTGATTTAAGAGGGAGCGAAGCAATGAAGAAGATTAACCTTTGTATATGTTTAAAACAGGTGAGTTTGAAGTGTTTGTGTGAATATAAATGTGATGTGTTTGAAAAAAATAGCATTTGTGGTGAATTATTTTGCTGTATTTGTAGGCTGTGACGAGTAAAAAATTTACATTTGGAGAATAAATGTTTAAAAAGATAGTGATATGAAAGTGATTGGTTTCAGTAAAACTCATTTAATCCTGAGTTTTTTGATGGTGGTGTTTTCCTTGAAAGCCGAAAAAGCACCTATGAAATTCGGGAAAGTAGATCAGGCTGATCTTCAAATGAAATCTTACCCGGCAGATACCAGTGCGGCCGCTGTGGTATTGTGCAATTATGGGTATTTTGATTCGAATAATCTTCAGTTCGTCCATCAGGTGAGAATTAAAATTCTGAAGGAGGAAGGTAAATCCTGGGGAGATTATATTGCGCCGGCTGCTGAAAATGCTATGGTTAAAGGGCAAACAATTAATCTGGAGAACGGAGCGCCGGTAGTGACAAAACTGAAGAAGGAGTCGATTTTTATTGAAAAAATAACCAAAGGAAGATATCGCGCCCGGGTGGCCATGCCCAATGTTAAAGTCGGCTCTGTTATTGACCTGGAGATTTGCTATGTGGGTTTGCCATCCTACTGGCATTTTCAGGAATCCATTCCGGTACGGTGGAGTGAACTAGTGCTGGAACCCAATACTTATCTGACATTCCGGAAGAATTACTTCGGTTATATTCCATTGTCTATTTCGACGGATTATCGTTGGGCAACGCATGATGTTCCGGCTTTTAAATCAGAACCGTATGTGGATAATGCTGATAATTATTTAGCTCGTTTTGATATAGAGCTTTCAGCGATCAATATTCCCGGAGTTTATTATAAAGAATATGCTACTTCCTGGAATGCCGTGGCTGATGCCCTTCGCAAAGATGAGGATTTTGGTCAACGGTTGAGCGGTTTTTCAATTTTCCTAAATAGCCTGGAAAAACAGATAAAAACAGCAGCGTCTACTCCGGAAGGACGATTGGCAATGGCATTTAATGAAGTCAAGAAAGTAAAGTGGGATAAAAAGGAGTCAATTTGGCCTTCTTATTCGAGCCTGAGTTCTGCATTGAATAAAAAGGTGGGTAATAATGCGGATATTAACCTGATATTGGTGTTGTTGTTGCGTAAGTTGGATGTCGATGCGGACCCATTGGTGCTGAGTACTCGTGGAAATGGAGTGTTGCCTCCTTATTCCGTAAGTTTTGATAAGCTGAATTATGTGATTGCCCATGCCCGAATTGGAGAGCAGACCTATTTGCTTGATGCGACTGAAGAGAATCTACCGATGGGAATGTTGCCTGAACGGGATATTAACGGACGTGGGCTATTAATCAGCAAGAATGCTATCGAATGGATTGACCTTTCGACTACAAAAAAAGACAAATCGATTGCCATGCTTAACCTGAAATTAACTCCTGAGGGTGTGATGAAGGGAGAGTGGACTCGCTCAAGCTTTGATTATGCAGCACTTGAACATCGTAATAAATACAAAACGTTTGTTAGTCAGGATGAATATCTCAAATCTTTGGAAAGTAAATATATTGGGCTTTCTATTGATAAATATGAGCTTAGCGATATGGATAGTCTTTCCCGTCCAATGAGTGAGAAATTCTCTGTTGTTCTTAAAAACAGGGTTACTAAAACCAATAATCAAATCTATATCAATCCGATTCAATTTGAGAAATGGACTGAAAACCCATTTAAACTGGAAGAAAGACAATATCCGGTAGATTTTGTTACTCCGATTGAACGTACACAGGTATTTACTCTGGAATTGCCGGATGGATATCAGGTAGAGCAATTACCGCAAAATATCAGAGCCGCTTTGCCCGGTAATGTCGCCACACTGCAAATGCAATCATTGGTTAACGAAAAAACGGTGCAGGTTTTATTTAAGATGAACATCAATAAGCCTGTCTTTTTGCAGACAGAATACCTTGATCTTAAGGCATTCTTCGATCAGGTGGTGAAAAAACAATCAGAAATGTTGATCCTAAAGAAAGGGTGATGTTATGTTGAAGAAAATTATTTTTTCGGCGTTTGCATTAGGTGCAATTTTACCTGTGTCAGGAAAGGAATTGAAATATCCGGTAAGTGCGATTCCTCCGGCTTTGAAGGAAAATGCCCATACGGTCATGCGGCTTCAACAGCTGGAGCTGGAGATTAAATCGGAGAAGTCGGCGGTGTTGACGGTAACCGAAGTGAGAACAATCCTGAATAAAAACGGAGAGGATAACGGTCGTTTCGAGGAGACTTATGATCCGCTTCATAAGATAACTTATGTCAAAGGTCGGGTGTTTGACGAACAGGGTGCTCTGATTAAGAAGTTTGGCTATGATGATATTGTGGATCGAAGTTATATCAGCGGTTATTCGATGTATGAATCAAGCCGTATAAAATTAATTGACCCCAAGGTACAGACTTATCCTTACACGGTCGAATACTCTTATGAAATAGAGTATGATCATACTCTATTTCTTCCTGAATGGTCACATTATATGGAGAAAACATCATATGAGAATTCGTTTTTTGTTGTAAAGGCTCCTTCTGGGTTCTCGTTTAGGTATAAAGAGTATAATTTGCCCAAAGGGGTTGAAAAAACAACTCAAGATGGCAAAGATCTTTATAAATGGAGCTTAATGAATCAGAAAGCAAGAATTTATGAGCCAATGGCTTCATTAAAAACACCCTCATATCCTAAGGTTAGTTTAGCGCCTAATAATTTTCAAGTTGAAGGTACAATTGGAATGGCAACAACATGGAAAGATCTTGGAAGATGGTCTTCTGGCTTAATTGAAAAACGAGATGTTTTGCCTGAAGCAACAATTGCTAAAATGAAGGAGATAACATCGTCTTGTCATTCAGATTTTGAAAAAGTGAAGAAAGTCTATGAGTATATGCAGAGTAAAACGCGTTATGTAAGTATTCAAGATGGAATTGGCGGTTGGCAACCTTTTGATGCAACTACAGTGGACAGACTTTCGTATGGAGATTGTAAAGCATTATCTAATTATACAAAGGCGTTGCTGTCGGCAGTTGGTGTCAAAGCCTGTTATACTCGTGTGTTTGCAGGTTCGGAAAATGCATCTATAGATGCATCATTTCCCTCCAATCAATTTAACCATGTTATGCTTTGTGTGCCATTGACGAAAGATACCCTTTGGTTAGAATGTACCAGTCAGCGAAAACCCTGCGGATTCAATGGCGATTTTACGGATGACCGCGACGTGTTATTGGTCGATGGCGAGAATAGCCGGTTGGTTCATACGCGCGTTTATTCGGCTAAAGAGAATTGTGTGAGCCGCACTTCAAATGTAGTCCTGACCGATGAGGAATCAGGTGAGGCTACCGTGAAGGCAAATTACAGAGGGTTGGCAAGTGAGGAGATTGATCCGATCTATTATGCCGATGCCGTTGATAAAACGAAAAAGGTAACCAATCGCATTGAACTGCCTTCTTTCTCATTGCAAAGTTTCGATTATAAGGAGAATCGTGGACTTACCCCTTCTTATGACGAATCCCTGAAGCTTACCTTTTCTAATTACGTGAGGAAAATGGGAGATAACCTTTTGCTTCCAGTCAATTTCATCAATAAACTGAGCTCATTGCCGGAGAAAGTGCGGAATCGACAGACAGAAATGTGCATATCGCACTCTTATGTGGAAAGCGATACGGTGATTTATCAACTTCCGAAAGCTATGCAGGTAACCGGATTGCCCGATAAATCGGAGATTAAAAGCCAGTTTGGGAAATATTCAGCTTATACCGTTCAGAAAGGAAATACAATAACCTATTTCCGCCAATTCGAATTATATAAGGGGATTTTCCCGCCCGAAGCTTATGCTGATTTCCGGGATTTCCTGGAGCAGATTGCATCAAACGACGGAGCCGTTGTAAGCCTGAAAAAACAATCTTCAGTAACAGCCGCTCAGTAATACTCTTTCGAATTTAAAGTTTCTATATAGCCACAGTTGACATCTTTGCAAACAGAGATGGCGGCTGTGGCTATTTTTGCCTAATCCACTGTCTGTGAAAAATATCCACCTTTTCTGCCAATAAATCCACATACCAACATTGAAAGCGGCTCTACATTTGCATCATTGATTTTCTGCAAAAATAGAAGCAGGACTATCTCTTTCAAAAAGAATCTTTTATCCAGATATTCAATGAAAATGAATTTATCCAAAATTAGAGCTATATCGACTTTTGTCATTGCTTGTTTTAGCGGAATTGTATCCGCTACCACATACTATGCAGCACCCACAGGGACAACTACAGCCAGCGGTACAATAACCGATCCTTTGGCCTTCACAACAGCTATCAGTAAACTGAACGCTGGTGATATTTTGTATGTCAGGGGTGGTACCTATAGCTCGGGATCGCGGATTACGATTTCGAGGTCAGGGGCTTCAGGGAACCTGATTAAAATATTGGCTTATAACGGGGAGCAACCTGTCTTTGACTTCAGCGCTGAAGCTTATAGCAGTAGCAATCAGGGTATATTGCTGTCGGGCAATTATGTACAGGTAAAGGGATTTGTCGTACAGGGTGCCGGTGATAACGGGATGCAGGTGACAGGTAGTAATGATGTTATCGAATTTTGTACTTTCCGCTGGAACTGTGACTCCGGCCTGCAAATGAAAACAGGAAGCAATAACTATATCCTGAATTGTGACTCTTACGAGAATTTTGACTATAAATCAACGAATAGCGACGGAACTCCGAATTATGGGGGTAACGCAGATGGCTTTGCCGATAAACAATACACAAATACCGGAACCAACACCTACGAGGGATGCCGTTCATGGTCTAACGGTGATGATGGCTGGGATCATTACGAGCTGATCAGTAATACGATCTATAAAAATTGCTGGTGTTATGCGATGGCTCCTGCTCAGTTTGATATGACCAATCACATTCGTTACAATACGGATAAAACTTATATTGATGGGTTTACCAATCATATAATAACCAATTATGGAAATGGTAACGGGTTTAAACTGGGAGGGAATTATACTGCTCACAATGCAACTCTGACCAATTGTATTTCTGTTGGAAATCCGGTGAAAGGATTTGACCAAAATAACAATAACGGGACAATGACCCTATACAATTGTACCTCTTACAAAAACAAGTACAACTACGGGTTTTCGAATAGCAGTTACGGAACTTTGGTAATCAGGAATTGCGCTTCATTATCAAGTACCAGCTCCAACTCATTAAATTGTAAAACGGTAACGCAGGACCATAATAGCTGGAATACCGGTTTTTCGTGTTCTACTACCGACTTTCAAAGCCTGGAAGTGACTCAAATGTTATTACCCCGGAAAAGTGACGGTTCGTTGCCGGATATTACCTTGCTTCATCAGGTCGCGACCAGTGGTATGATTGATAAAGGTACGACTACCGGACTACCTTCTTATGTCACTTATTCAGGAAATGCGCCGGACCTTGGAGCTTATGAATATTCTGTTTCAACAGGTATTGCCGGGATTTCTTATGACTCAGGTATTATTGCATATTATTCACAGGAGAGTCGGAATATTGTAATCAAAGGGGCTGTTTCATCTATTGAGGTGTATAGCATTTCCGGTCAAAAGGTTTATTCAAAACCGGCATCTTCTGAGTATTTTTCATTGGATGCAAATGGATGGAACAATGGCCTCTATTTGCTAAAAATAGCATCGCAAAATGGCACTGTTACGGTGCGGAAGATATTGATAGGCTAAGAGCCTGTTTTAATTTTACCGAATCATTTTTTATAAAGGAGAGAGGTTTCCTTCCTTTGCTCCTTTTTCAGTCTCTTTTGGGCATATTTTTTACTTTCCCTCCTTGATTTAGCCCGCTAAATCTGCGGAAGTAAAGCAAAAAATCTACCTCAAAATAGTCCTGAAAAAGTATCGCAATAAAATTTGAATAGGCTCTAAAATAAGTGTGTTAATTTGGATAGATGGTTAAACAGTGGTGGCCCGGGACGGACGTGATGTTCGGCTCGGGTTTTTTTATACATGTCGGAATCGATGTTCATGAATACGGATAAACATTGATGTGCGGAAAAATATCTACTTTTGCATTTCCACATAATTGAAAGAAAACGTGAGAAATAAGCGACACGCAAATATTCTACTATATACGACATTAACTTTTGTGCTGATGTTTTCTGTGTTGCCGGCATTTGCCGGAATGAACGAACAATCACAGGGGGGGCAGTTTAATAATCCGCAATGGGCAAACGATATTGTCAAAAAAACGATTCAGCATAAGGAAGGTAACCGGTTGACCAGCCGTGATTATTACAAATGTGAGCGATACGAAAAGCTCAATATGGGCTGGATTAATCTTACTAAAGAAGAAAAACAGTCATTGATTCTTCGCTATTTTAAGTTCTTGTTTGAGAATACCGATTCGACGGATGTGAGCGGGAAACCGGTCGATTTTATCCTTTCGAAAGAGACCCTCGAAGATGATTATTACAGGAAAAGCACCAACACGAAACGGAGCGTTGTAAAGGGGGTGAACCGGGAGTGGGTTTACTCTTTGCTGCATGAGCAGGGGTTGCGGACGGTGATTACGGAATTCTTTAATGATTACTGTATTTACGATAATGAAATGACATTTCTGACCCAACATTTCGTGAGTCCTTTGTCATCGACGCTTTCGCAGGTTATGTACAATTATAATTGCTCGGATACCCTTCGCATTGACGGCGTATTGTGTTATAAGATTGATTTTATTCCGAAAAATGACCGGTTTCTGGCCTTCCGGGGGAGTATGTATATTGCCGGTGATTCGACTTATGCCGTAGCCCGGTCCCGTTATTTTATTTCCAATAACACCAATATCAATTACATCGATACAGTCGGTTTCAAGGAGGATTTTCATCGTCTGGAAGACGGGCTTTGGGTGCCGGTGCGCAGTGATGTCAGCCTTGAGATGAGCCTGTTCAAAATATTTACCCGAAGGATCAACTCTTACCGGTACTATCAGTTTAAGCCGGTTGCTCCTGCCATATTTGACAATACAGATCCGGTGACTTACAAGCAGGATGCCTGGAATAAGCCGGAAGATTACTGGACGGCTCACCGCCATTTTCCTGTAACGAATAAGGAGGAAAAGGCGAGAGCGGTGTTAACTTCTTATGTCGGAGGGAATGGCTCTGGCAGTTTGACCGGCTTTTTGCTGAGCGGGTTGTTTAAGAATTATTTTCCGTTTGAGAAGTTTGCCCTGGGTCCTGTTTTTTCATTTGTCAGTTCAAATGATATTGAAGGATTGCGCCTTCGTTTTGGAGGAACGACCACGGCTAAGTTTAATCCGCACCTGTTCTTTGAAGGATATGGCGCTTACGGGAAGAAAGACGAACGTTGGAAATATTCCATCAAGGCCATCTATTCTTTTCCCAAAAGAGCAGACCATCCCTACGAATATCCTGTAAATTCAATCAGCCTGTCCCGGCGGGAGGATTTGCGCTTTCCGGGGCAGGAATTGGTAAATATTGACAAGGATAACGTTTTCCTTTCGTGGCGGCGTTCTCCGCTGGAGCGGATGATTTTCGAGAAAAAGACCGAGTTACAGTACAAACGGGAGTATCTGAATGGAATTTCCTACAATATCTGGGTAAATAACCGAAGCTGGCAACCGGTGGGTGATATTGATTTCGTCCGTAGAAACAGTGATAAAAGCACTACTCCGGTTTCCTCTCTGAATACCGCAGAATTGGGCGGACGTTTTCGCTTGGCGGTAGGGGAGCGCTTTTATCAAAACCGCGGTTCGCGCATTCCGCTTTCCCGTTATTTCAGTGTATTTACCTTTTCCCATTCTTTCGGCATCAAAGGTTTTCTGGGAGGTCAGTATGTCTCTAACCTCACCGAGATGTCCATGCAACATGCGCAGAGCTTTGCCGCTTTCGGTTATGTGGATATGATGTTTAAGGCCGGCAAGCAATGGGCGCAGGTGCCTTACCCGCTGCTGATTATTCCGCAGGCAAACCAATCCTACCTTGATGTGCCGGAGACTTACAACCTGATGAATGAGTTTGAGTTTGTTTGTGATAAATACGCTTCTTTGTCCCTGGATTATCACATGAATGGGTTGTTGTTTAACTGGATGCCGGTCAATCGGGTGCTTAAGCTGAGAGAGGTGTTTTCCTTTAAATCATTGCTGGGGTCGTTGAGTAGTTTTAATAATCCGGCGGAAAGTTCAACGGTGCCTTGGCTTTTCCCGACGAAAACCACGACTTATGCTCTTAGCGAGAGTCCATATACGGAAGGCGGAGTAGGGATTGAAAATATCTTCAGCCTGTTGCGGATTGATTACGTGTGGCGATTGTCTCACCGGGATCATCTTAATATTGATAGATCGGGAATTCGCGTGGGATTGAAGGTGCAATTCTGATTTAGACTGTCCGGTTTTAAATGTTTTGAAGCTGTTCTGAAAAACAAATTGTTTTTGATACCTTTGCAATGAACATACAAATGACCTCTATTTACTAACATCTAAAACGAATTGATATGAAATTAGCAGTTATTGCTCACGATGGAAAGAAGGCCGAAATGGTTGGTTTTTTGAATAAGCACATCGACTTGTTGAATCAGAAAAATATTCAGATCATTGCAACCGGCACGACTGGAAAACATGCTGAAGCAGCAGGCTTGAAAGTGGAACGCCTCCTTTCGGGACCTCTGGGCGGTGATGCTCAGATTGCAGCGCAGGTAGCCGAAAAACAGGTTGACCTGGTGATCTTCTTCCGCGATCCACTGGATAAACACCCGCATGAACCGGATGTGCAGATGTTGATGCGCGTATGTGACGTGCACAATGTGCCTTTGGCTACCAACCCCGCTACTGCAACCCTGATGGTGAAGGGGATGATGAGCGACGAAGAGTAACTTATTGAAATAGAATATGAAGTGCCCGGTTGGAATGTTCTGGCCGGGTTTTTTATGCTTTGGATTTTGTCTTTAGAAAATGGATCGTTACCCGGTTGTTATTCTGATTTTCTGTGAATGTATTTATGAAAAATGCAATGTAGTTTAGTGTAAATATAAATTAGTCTCGAAAATATCTGAATTAACTCTGATTATATCACAATATGGTTATATAAAATAGTAGTTAGTTGAGTATAAGAATGAACGAATTAAGTATATATAGTATTTAGTTCAGATATATACCAATATATGTCTTATTCAGTATAAATCAATTTAGATTATTGATGAGTTAATTCAGCTTTTAAGTACCCATGTCCTTTTATTTATCCAAAATAATATACGAATAAATCGAAACAATTTGCTTTATTGTGGCGTTATAGCAATTCATTGCTGTCCCATTAAAATCTAAAAAAGGTCTTTGATATATTTGAAATTTAGTCAGTTATAGTCGTTTTTGAATTAAACGGATTTCAATTTGCACTTTTGCACTTCATAATACGATTTGCAAATGC